>JACREQ010000069.1 GCA_016218155.1 Bacteroidia bacterium | reverse complement strand
TTGAAATAGATATTCTTTTATCAAATGCATTAATTGATTACTCAAATCATATTAGATATGGTTTTTTTAATCCTCTAGAAAAATATGATAAGTGTTATTTTTTACCTTTAGTAAAGAAGGATTCAACAAGTTTTGAAAGGCTTTTAAATTCCGATTCTACTTTAAAGTATCTAAATGATATTCAGTTTAAAAATATAGAATACCAAAAGCTACAAACTCATTATCTTAAACTAATGAATTTAAAATGGGATAGTATTCCACCTGCAGATACTCCCAAAATAAGCATTGGTGATTCAAATATTGTTTTAAGATATATAGCAAATAGATTGATTGTTACAGGAGAATTAGATATCTCGTTTAATAAAAATAATTTTAATATTTACGATACAATTTTAAAAAAAGCTGTTGTTCGTTTTCAGGCTGAACATGGTTTGCTGGCAGATGGTGTTATTGGTAAAAATACAATTGCTCAGATGAATATTTCTGCAAAAGACAGAACGATTCAGGTTGCAGTTAATTTGGAAAGATTAAGATGGAATAGCTATAATTTCCCTAACAAATATCTAAAGATTAATATTCCTGAATTTATGCTTTATGCATATAATGCAGATACATTTAAATTAGCGTTAAAGGTTTGTTGTGGAGAAAAAAAACCAAGTAATTATAATGAAAGATTGAAAAAGTATCTTAAAACTCATAAAATTCAGGATAGGCCACCTAATCACGAAACACCAATATTTCAGTCAAAAATTAATCACTTAGTATTAAATCCCGATTGGCTTGTTCCTTTAAATATAGTTCAGAAAGAATTGTATTATAATTTTATTAAAGATCCTTTATACTTAAGAGACCACGAATACAAAGTTTATTTAAATAATGTTGAAGTAAATCCAGATAGCATTAACTGGAAAAAATATGATCCAAACCATATACCTTTTAGGTTAAAACAAAATCCAGGTGAAATTAATGCATTAGGTAAAATAAAATTTGTTTTCCCTAATCCATATGATGTCTTTTTACATGATACGCCAACAAAGAATGCTTTCGATAGGGCATACAGAGCAGTTAGTCATGGCTGTATTAGAGTTGAAGATCCATTAAAACTTGTTAAGCTTTTATTAGATGACAAAAAGTGGGAAATTGATGATATTAGAATGGCTATAGGGTTAGAACCAGAAGACAAAAAGGATAAAAAGAAGTTTAAGAAAAGAATGGAAGATTTTAAAAAATGGAAAGAATTAGCTGAAAAAGATAGTGTAAAGCTTGAAACTAAAAGCATATTCTTTAAAAAACAGATTCCAATTACAATTAATTACTATACTGCTTTTGTTGATACCAATGGTTATCTTCAGTTTCGTGATGACTTATATAAAAGAGATATACCAATCATAGAAAAATTAAAATAGTTTAAAATATTTTTGGTAGTTAGGTATTTATAATTTATATTTGAACAATTGAATACATTGTTCAACTATTAAATTAATAAATTATGAAAAAAACTGCATTAATAATTTTAAGTTTTATTTTTCTGAGTAATATTTATTCTCAGATAGACCCGTTGCTTTCACCTTATTATCAAAATGGCACTTATTCAGTAGTAATGGATTCTGTTATGAATTCCCAGCCAACGGATATGCTTATTTTCAAACCTTCTACTAATATAGGGGGACCATTTCCAACAATACTTTTTCAACCAGGTGCAAATGGAGCTGGTTCGAGTTATATAAATAAACATAGCTATGATTTATACTGGTCACATCTGGCTTCTTATGGTTATGTGATTTTTGTAATAAATAATACTTCAGGAGGTCCGAATTCAACACTTTTTACAACAGCTCACAATTGGATTAAAACAAATGTTAATAATAGTTTAAGTTGGATGCATAATTATGTTGATCTTGGAAGATTTGTTGTTGCAGGTCACTCTAATGGTGGAATGAATGCAACAGATATTATAATCAATCGTCCTTCTGAAATAAAAGCTATTATTTATATGGCTTCATATCCAAATCCTGGAATGTTTGGTTTTGGTGCTCAGAATGTAACTACCTACGATGGTAAGGTGCTACTTCTTAATGGTTCTGAAGACGACACGTCAGTACCTTTAGTTGGAACTACAAATAGTGTTTCTGCAACTGCCTATCAGTCTAAATTTAATGCCGTTGAATGCAAAACCAGAGTATTGTTTAATGGAGTTGGTCATGGAGGATTTGGAAATTATAATAACCCCGACCAACCAGTAGGTACAATTGGAAGAGAAAAAGCAACTGCATCAATAAGACATTATATTGTTAGTTTTTTAAATTCACAATTTAAATATAATCAGATTAGTTATTTAAATTTAAGTAATATTGCTGTAAGACCTAATTCTGTTGGTGAGTTTGAAAATACATGCAGTTCTGTAACAAATGAAAACGAGTTGTTATTTAGTAATGTAAATGATTTTAACTTATTCCCAATTCCTGCAAAAAATAATTTAAATGTTTCATTTAATGATAATAAAACAGGTAGTATTTTTATATATAATTGTATAGGTGAATTATTAATTACAAATGATGTTTTTGATAAAACCGAGATAACAATTAACCTAAATAATTTTACTAAAGGAATGTATTTAATAAATTTTAAAGGAAATAAAGGTGAGAATATTACTCGAAAATTTGTAGTAAGTGATTAATGTATATTTGACTATAAAATAAAAAATCCCGAAAATTTCGGGATTTTTTATTTTATAAATATGTTTATTTACTCAACTGATATTTTCTGAGTAAATTTATCTTTTCCTGATTGAATCTGTATAAAATACATTCCTTTTTTAAGATCGCGTATATTTAAGCTGCTTAATTCTGTTCCCTTTGGTAAAGTAAACTCTTTTACTTTCTGGCCAACCAGACTAAACATAGACACACTAGTTTCTGATTTTGATTCATAACTGAATTGAATATTTACAATGTCATTAGCAGGGTTTGGGAAAATATTTACATCTTTTTGTAAATAATGTTTATTTAAACCAAGTGTTCCACCTTCTAAAAATAATTCATCAACTTTAAGTATACTTCCAACTACTGCTGCATTTGGATTTGATGAAATTAAAATAATTTGCAATGTATCTGGATTATCTGGTAGATTATAAGTGAAATCCGCCTGAAACTGAGTCCAAGCTGAAACTGTTGCAACATTTGTAAATTGAGCGTAAGCTATAGTATCTAATGCACTAGTTGTTGTGTTTCTTTTTAAAAGAACAGCAGCTAATAAACAATTATCACTTCCTGATGGAGTATATTTATAATATCCTTTAAAACTAGCTGGTCTTTGAGTGAAAGGAGTACCACCGTTAACAGCAATAGGAGGAGTACTTGTCATGTTAACTGAAATTGTTCCATTAGTTAAAATTCCAGGAACAGCATATCCGAAAACTGATTTTGTTTCAAATTTTGCTGAATTTAATCCTGAATAAAAATCAGTTGTTTCTTTAGTCACTACTGGTGGTGACATAAAACCTGCGATTATTGAATTAGGACTTGACCAACCAGTTGGATCTGCACCTGTAGTTGTTCCCCATGTTTCGAAACCGTTATTGTTAATATACTGAGCATTAACAAGCGTACAAAAAGCAAAAAATGCAATAAATAGTACAAAATGTTTCATAATGATATTGTTTAAGTTTGAATTCTTAAAAATAAAGAGAAATTTTTAATAAAACAATTAGTTATTTCTAAAGTTAAGTAAGTTTATTTTCCTCTGCCGGAATTTGCCATTCAATATTTGAATCGTCATCATCACTTAACTCAATTTCTGGTTCAATAGAACTGTCATTTCTATAATAAACAGCTAATATAATTCCTGCAATCAAACCAAGTAAATGTGATTCCCACGATATTTTCGGATCCATAGGTAGTACTCCCCAAATCATGCTACCATAAAGAAAAACAACTAATAATGAGATTGCTAATAATCTTATATTTTTTAAAATAACACCACTTGTAAAAATAAATCCTGCCAAGCCATAAACAATTCCACTTGCTCCAATGTGATAGGATGGTCTTCCGCCAAACCAAACCCAAATGCCGGTCATAATGTAAATCAGAAAAAATACTTTATAAGAAACTTTTGCATAAAAATAAAAAAGTGCTGTCCCTAAAACTAATAATGGAATAGAGTTAGCAATTAAATGATCCATATTTCCATGTATAAATGGTGAAGTAAAAATTCCAATTATACCTTTAATTTTAAGTGGATATAATCCGAAACTTGAAAAATCCTCATTCAGAATCAATTCAGAAGTTTTTACTATCCAAATCGAACCTATAAAAAGAAATGGAAAAAATAAACTTATCAGAAATTTTTTCTTCTCGAAATTC
The DNA here is from genome assembly GCA_016218155.1 of Bacteroidia bacterium. Classification (NCBI taxonomy): domain Bacteria; kingdom Pseudomonadati; phylum Bacteroidota; class Bacteroidia; species Bacteroidia bacterium. The sequence continues at coordinate 237,251 of JACREQ010000069.1, read as the reverse complement.
ATATCTTAGCTTTGTTGCAAATTAATAAAAGCATTGTGTTTTAAAAAAAATATTTTAAGATGTTAAAAGTAGTTGTTTTTTTAATTGTAATAATTGTTATACCTAATGTTATCATTTCTCAAAATATTACTAATGAGGGTGAAATTGATTTTAATAAGACAGTTAATGAATTTGTATTGGATTCAACTTTATTAAATTCTTCAATAAGTTTTTATGCTATTGATTTAAATACAAACAAAGAAATTGGTAAAATAAATCCTGATTTACGATTATCACCGGCTTCAACTTTGAAATTATTTACTACAGCTGCCGCACTCGAAATACTTGGTGGAGACTATACTTTTATTACAAAAATTGGATATAGCGGAAGTATAGATGCTTCAGGTGTGTTAAATGGAAACATTATAATAAAAGGGGGCGGAGATCCATGTTTTATGAGCCATAATTTTAATTCTACTTATTATGAAACAGATATTTTCTCGAAAATTGCTGCTGAAATAACAAAAACCGGCATTAAAAAGATTAATGGTTCAGTAATAGCTGATGCAAATTATTATTCAGATAATACAGCTCCTTCAACCTGGATATTAGCAGATGTTGCAAATTATTACGGTGCATCACCATGGGCACTTTCTGTTTTAGATAATGAGTACAAACTGTTTTTTAAAACAGGACCAAAATCAAATGATAGTACTGAAATAATAAAACAAGATCCAGAAATTCCTTTTATGCAACTTGAAAATACAGTTATTTCTGATAATATATCTGGTGATCAATCTGTTATTTATGGCGGGCAATACGATGATTATAGAATTGCTACAGGAAGATTACCTGTTAATAAAGCAAATTATGAAGTAAAAGGTTCAATTTCTAATCCACCACTTTTAGTTGCTATAATACTATACAGGGAACTATTAAAAAATGGAATAAATGTTAGTGATTCACTATTTGCAATTCCTTGTTTAAAATTCAAAAAAAATATTTCCAAAGATTATAAATCTATATATGAAATAGAATCTCCAAGATTAAAGGATATTATTTATTTTACAAATATTAAAAGCATTAATTTATATGCAGAGCATTTGTTAAGACAAATTGGAGTTGCAAAGTCAGGTGTCGGCAGTAATTCATCCGGAATAGATGCTTTAAATAATTTCTGGTATAAAACAACTGGCAAACTATTAATGTATGATGGGAGTGGGTTATCGCGATTTAATGCAGTTTCAGCAAAGCAATTGGTTAATGTATTGTCTTATATGAAGAAGTCGAGTAAAAATTATGAATTATTTTATAATTCGTTACCAATTGCTTCAAAAAGTGGAAGTTTAAGCAGTATGTTTTCTGGTAGTTTTGCAGAAAATAACCTACGAGCAAAAAGTGGGTATATGACAGGTGTTAGAAGTTATGCAGGATATGTTAAAACAAAATCTTCTAAAAATATTGCATTTGCAATAATCATAAATAATTATTCGTCAAATCCTTCTGTTATTAAAGGAAAAATAGAACAATTTTTAATAAAACTTTCAAATAATTAAAGCGTATAAATGATTGGAAAAACCAATTACCACAAACGCTTTATTTATTCATGGTACTTAAGATTAAAAACTTAATTAGTTTTAATGTTATTACAATTATTATTGTTTTAAGCGTTTTAAATTCTTGCACTAAACCTTGCGATTGTTCGGAACTGGTAGATAATAAGGGTGTTATGTATTTACAGGATGCAACTGATCCATATACTGGTCAATGTGAGGAAAATTATTCTGGAGTCAAAAAGAGTTTTTTTTATAAAAAGGGTAAGTTACATGGGTACTACTCGGTTTGGAATGATAACGGACAAAAATTATTAGAAGCAAAATATAATAATTGGAAAAAAGATGGGATAGAAAAAATTTATGATAATAATGGCAGAATAATTTTAGAAGAAAAATTTGAGAATGGTAATAAGAACGGTATTGTTAAAGAGTGGTTTAGTGATGGGAAAATAAAACATATTGAAAACTATAGAAATAATATACCTAATGGTCAGGAAATAATTTTTTATAACAATGGTAAAAAGAAAGAGCAAAAATTTTTTAAAGAAGGTTTAGCTCATGGTGATTGGATTATTTGGTATGAAAATGGCAAAAAAAGAACTGAAGGAAAATACAAAAAAGGTGTTGAGCACGGAACATGGATTACATGGTATGAAAATGGCAAGCCAGAGAAAGAAGAAAAGTTTTATGATGGAAAACCCGAAGGTAAATTTCAAACTTGGTATGAAAATGGACAGGTGCAAACTACTGGTAATTACATTAATGGATATGAAGACGGACTTTGGGTTGTATGGCATGAGAACGGGCAAAAAAAACGTCAGGGTATGATTAAAAATGGAAGTGAACAAGGCTTGTGGGTAACATGGTATCCCAATGGTCAGAAAATGGAAGAAGAGACATTTTTAGATGGTAGAGAAAATGGAATATCTACTAGCTGGTATGCTACTGGTCAAAAGAAATCAGAGATTAACTATAAGTCAGGCATATATAATGGTGAGATTACTATGTGGAAACTCAATGGAGACATTGTTATGAAGGGTGTTTATGAAAATGGAGATTTGAAAAATCTACTTATTAATAAAACTGATTCTGTAAGAGGAAACAAGCAGATACCGGTATTTTAGTTGTTGTAATAACAAATAGCAAACTATTTTACTTTCTTTTTCGTTCGTTTAAATTTTCCTTCCTTTAAATACTCGAAAAATTGTTGCCATGCAATAACATTAAAAATTTGCATCGGTTGAGTTTGTCCTTTCCAATACAATTGACTTGATCTTTGTTGCATCGATATATTGTATGCAGCACCGGGAGCTGCTGGAATATCATCATCATTTAATAACATTTGAAGTTGCATTAATTCCAGATTTTTTTCTGCTCTTACAATATCATCATCTGGAACTTTAGATATTAAAAATATCTTTTTAAATTCTTTATAATTTTTCCAGGGTAGTATTACAACTTCCTGTAAAATTGTAGTATCGTTTTTTAATACAGCAACCACATAGTAAATTCGCGATGTTGTTATAGTTGGTATTGTATAAATTCTTTTTTTAAAGCCAACACATGAGAATTGTAAAGTATCTCCTTTTTCTGCGAAAAAATCAAATTTCCCATTTTCGTCACTTATTGTTCCTGTTTTTTTATTTTTAATTAAAATATGAACATAAGAAATGGGTACAAAGTGTATATTAACAACCATTCCCTTAACCTGAATTATATTAGAAGTTTGAGCTTTAATATTGCATGAATAATAAAGCAATAATGAAGTAAATAATATAAATGTTTTTAAGATTTTCATTAAACAGAATAATAATTGAAAGATACAAATATTAAAAAACCTTAGCTAATACTACCAAACATTATGGTTAAATTTGTAGAAAATTAACATTTGTAATTATGATTTGGCAGAAGGAAATTACTTTACCTAAGTTTTCAAGAGGTATTCACCTAATTACTGATATAATTATAGAAAATATTGAAGCGTTTCCTTTGTCAGGTTTATTAAATGTTTTTGTTAAACATACTTCAGCTGCAATAATTATAAATGAAAATGCAGATCCTTCAGTTAGATATGATATTGATAATTTTATGAAATATCTGGTTCCTGATGAGTTTAATAGGTTTACTCATATTTTTGAAGGAAAAGATGATATGTCGGCTCATATAAAATCTTCGGTTTTTGGACAATCTATAACAATCCCAATAATAAATGGTAAACTAGGTTTGGGAATATGGCAGGGAATTCAGTTTTGTGAGTTTAGAATTAATGGAGGAAACAGGAGAGTTGTTTTAACAATTTACAATTAATGGTTTTGTATTCAGAGGCAGCGAAGGATCTAGATATGTGTCTAGATCCTTCGCTTTGCTCTGGATGACAGTTTTTAAAGCCTCTGTTGACAAAAACAACTAAGTCCAAACAATTAATGATTAAATTTTGACTTCTTGTAACAATTTAACAATTAATTAAGATTACATTTACCAATACCTTATTTCAAAAGTTGCAGATACTATATAGTTTATTTTAAGATCCATAAACAAAATATATTTTAATGCGATTATTTTTTTAGAACTGCAGTTTCAATTCAGTGCAATCTATTTATTTTGAAAAAGTTATTTGCTGATAATTGAAACGAATTATATATTATGGACATTAGGAAAATTATTATTATAAATAAAAAAATCCAAAACAAACGCACTGGAACTCCTAAACAATTAGCAGAAAAGATGAATTTATGTGAACGAACTATTTTTATTTATTTAAATTTTATGAAAAAAGAATTAAAAGCACCAATAATGTGGGATCATATAAATTGTACATATTATTATGAGGAAAATGGTTCACTTGATTTTTTATGGAATAAGAGATAAAACTAATAAATAAGAAGATTAATATTAATTACTAATAATTATGCTTAAAATATTAATTGTTGAAGATGACAAAACTTCAGAGTTACTATTAGAAGTTATAGTTGAAAAATATTCAAATAATATTTTAAAAACAAGTGATGGTTTAGAAGCCATCGAGTTATGCAAAAGTAATCCTGACATTGAATTAATTTTCATGGATATAAGATTACCAAAAATGAACGGTTATGAGGTGACTCAACAAATTAGAAAGTTTAATAAAAATGTTATTATTATTGCTCAAACAGCATATGCGCTTTTAGGTGAGCGAGAAATTGCAATAGAATCAGGTTGTGATGAATATATTTCTAAACCATATAAAATAGATTTGATTAATAATCTTATTGAAAAGTACTTTTATTAGTAAATTATCCTTTTTAGAATAAATCAATTACCTGATAATAACAACTGCTTTTTATCCCTTTAATATTGCCTTTCCCAAAAAATAATAATATCATTTTATATTATTAAGTTGAATATATATTATCTGAACAGCTTAATTGAAGCCCATTTTTTTATTAAATAAGCTACATACACTTAACATAAACATATTTTAAAACATTAATATGTCATGAAAATCTTATCTAAAAATTTATATTTTTGAGAAGATTAAAAACCGTAAATTTTAAAATCGTTATATGCAAAAAATGTTATTGTTAGGTGACGAAGCCATTGCTTTAGGTGCAATTGATGCTGGCTTGTCAGGAGTTTATGCTTATCCGGGAACACCTTCTACAGAAATTACTGAGTATATTGAAAGCTCAAAAATTGCTAAAGAAAAAGGTGTAAAAGCAAGATGGTGTGCAAACGAAAAAACTGCTATGGAAGCAGCAATCGGAATGTCTTATGCAGGAAAACGTACCATGGTTTGTATGAAACATGTTGGTTTAAACGTTGCTGCCGATGGTTTTATTAATTCATCAATTACAGGTGCAAACGGAGGTCTGATTGTTGTTGTTGCTGACGATCCTTCAATGCATTCATCACAAAATGAACAAGACAGTAGATTTTATGGAAAATTTGCAATGATTCCAATATTTGAACCAAGTTCACAACAAGAAGCTTATAACATGGTGCACTATGGTTTTGATATTTCTGAAAAATATCGTGTTCCTGTTATGATCAGAATAACTACCCGCTTAGCACATAGTAGAGCAGGTGTTGGTAGAATGGCTGAAAAGGAACAGAATAAATTAAAACTTCCAGCAGATTTAAAACAATTTGTTTTGTTACCATCGATTGCACGAAAAAATTTCCGCAGACTTCTTGATATTCAGGATGAATTAGAGCAAAATGCTGAAACTTCAGGCTTTAATAAATATGTTGAAGGGAAAGACAAATCAAAAGGTATTATAGCTTGTGGTATTGCTTATAATTATATAATGGAGAATTTTCAGGAAAACCTTCCATTTCCTATGTTAGTAATTGGACAGCATCCTGTTCCAACTAATATGCTTAAGAAATTATATGATGAATGCCAGGAAATTTATGTTTTTGAAGATGGTTATCCATTAGTTGAAGAAATGCTAAAAGGTTCATTAAACTTAGGCAAACCAATTCATGGCAGATTAGATGGAACTCTTTCACGTGATGGTGAACTAAATCCTAATAAAGTAGCTGTGGCATTGGGTTTAAAAGATACAATTGGTCAGCCAGTTCCAGAAGTTGTAGCACAACGTCCACCTGCATTATGCAGCGGCTGTCCGCATACCGATTCATATCAAGCTTTAAATGAAGTTTTAAAAGATTATTCAAAAGGCAGAGTATTCTCAGATATAGGTTGTTATACGCTTGCTGCATTAGCGCCTTTAGAAGCAATAAATACTTGTGTTGATATGGGCGCTTCAATAACAATGGCATTTGGTGCTGCAGATGCTGGATTAGTTCCTGCAATTGCTGTTATAGGTGATTCAACTTTTACACATAGTGGAATGACTGGCTTATTGGATTGTGTAGTTCATAAATCAAATGTTAAAGTTTTTATACTTGATAATTTCACAACTGGAATGACAGGTGGTCAGCCTTCTGCTGCATTAGGAAAACTTGAAGCTATTTGCGCTGGTGTTGGAGTTGATCCTGCACATATCAGAGTTATTAAGCCATTACCTAAAAATCATGAAGAAAATATGAAAATTATTCGTGAGGAGTTAGCATATGATGGACCTTCAGTTATTATTCCTCGTCGTGAGTGTATTATAACATTAGATAAAAGAATGAGAGAAAAATTTAAAAACAAGTAATCATGAAAAAAGATATTATTATAGCAGGAGTAGGAGGTCAGGGTATACTATCAATTGCAACAACAATTGGAATGGCAGCTCTTGAAATGAATTTACATTTAAAACAATCTGAGGTTCATGGAATGAGCCAAAGAGGAGGCGATGTTGTATCTAATTTAAGAATTTCAGATAAAGAAATTTTCTCTGATCTAATTCCTTTTGGAAAGGCAGATATGATTATTTCTGTTGAGCCTATGGAAAGTTTAAGATATTTACCAATGTTATCAGAAAATGGTTGGTTAATAACTAATTCAGTTCCATTTAAAAATATTGCTCATTATCCAGATGTTGAAAAAGTTTTAACTGAAGTAAAGAAATTTAAAAATCAGGTATTAATCGATGCTGATGGAATTGCAAAAGAACTTGGTTCTGTAAAATCTGCAAACATTGTTATACTTGGGGCAGCTTCTCCGTATATGGATATTCCTTTAGAAGTATTGACTACAGCAATTTCAAAGATATTCAAAAATAAAGGTCAAGAAGTAGTTGATTTAAACCTTAAAGCGTTAGCTATAGGAAGAGAGTTTTCTTTAAAGAACTCTTAGTCCCAGAACTTCTTTTGTAAATAAGGGAACTCTTTAGCTAGCTCTCCCGAATAATAAAAGTCAAATCCTACACCCCCAAAAGTGTAGGGTTTTTCATTTATCATTATTCTTGACCCACCTACTTTTGGATCGGCTTTTGGAACTGAAAACATAAATCCAACATTATAAAGTGTAGTTAATACTTCAGGTCGGTTTGAGATATCAAAATTCATTGTTCTCCATTGTTTCTCAACCTGCTTTAGGTATAATGCGGTATATAAATATTGCCAAAAATGATTTCTGTAGTTAACTAGTCTGTAATACCGTTCAGTATCAGGAACCTGAGAAGTGAAATCGAGTAGGTTCTCATATTTTTTTCCGATATAATAAATAGAAGATGTGTCTTTTAGATTTCTTTCAATTGCCATTGCAGTAAAATCTTTAACACCTGTTACTCCCAATGAAAACTGAGATTCAACAGAAAGAACTTTTAAAGGTTTAATATATGATTTAAATATTTCACGCTTTGAATTGAATAATCTAATTTGTTCGCCAATTAAACAACAAACAACAATTCTGGGTTCAACACCGGCAATATTTGCAGCACTATCAATTATTCTTTTATCTTTTGTTATAGCTATTCTTAAATCGTTCCATTCCGGAACGTTCATCCAATCATAAACACTTGGGATAGTGTCAAGTTTAATCGGTTGTTCATATAAAGCCTTTGCTTTATCAAGTAATTGCTGGTAATCCTGATTTTTTGCCATTTTATAATCCATAGCAGCGAGTAATTTATCGGCAAGAGTAGGATCGTTAGATGCATTTACTGCATTTAAAATAAGGTTTGCATTATATGGATAGAACTTACCGATTATCATGATTTTCATGTAATCTTCAGCTCTTTCATTATTTAGCATTTGAAAATAAGCAGAGTCATTTCTAACCGAATTCTGTGTTTTGTCTGCTAATTCTTTGTAAATTCTATCATTGTAATCTACTGCTCCAGGATCGTCTGTTAAATGAAATTTAATTGCAAAATATGAAGCTGTAAGACCAAAACCAATAATTGAAAAAATAATTACTGTTGTGTAAACTAGAATCTTAAAAACTTTTTTCACGGAAATTTTAGTTTGTTAAATTGTGGTGCAAAAGTATATTTTCTTTTTCTAAATATTCTAATTTATTGCATTAATTATAAAGTGCTAATAATTAAATATTTTTGTTCTTAAAATGCATTGAGTCGCCCCATTCGCCATAACCAATTTCGGCTCCTGCAAAATGTAATCTCGCCTCTAAACAAGATTTACAATCTTCCATTTCTTCATCGGTGCAAGGTTTGTTTTCATACAAAAGATAATTATCTCTGTTATTTCCCGGAGTAATATTGGGCATAATTATGTTTGCTCCGATTTTAATTGCTTTTTCGCGACCAATAGGGTCTATTGCTTGTAATGCAGTGGTCGATGCAATGTTAATGTCTTTCATTAAAATGCGAAGTATGGCAATCATTTTCAAACTAAGGTCAAATCGCTCATTTAATGGCAGCAATTCATTTCTGAATTCATATAAAGGAGTATCCTTATGTTCAATATATGGCCCCATTCCGCACATATCAATATCAAACTCTTTCATAAAGATTAAATCGTCGGCTAAATTTTCTGTAGTTTGAAAAGGCAAACCAATCATTACTCCTGTTCCTGCCTGAAAGCCAAGTTTTTTTAATGTATTTAGTGCAACCAATCTTTTTTCGAAACTATGTTTAGAATTATTTGGATGAATTCTGGAATATAAAGTTTGATTACTGGTTTCTATACGTAATAAATAGCGATGTGCGCCTGATTTAAACCATTGTTTATATGTTTCTTCGGATTGCTCACCTAAAGATAAAGTTAAGCCAAGTTTATTGTCAGATAATTTCTTTATTTCCCAAATTAATTTGTCAATTTTCTCGGTAAATTCTGAGCTTTCAATTTCACCCGATTGTAAAACAACAGAACCATAATTATTTTCATAAGCGAATTTTGCTGCCCTAATAACTTCCTCATCACTAAGAGTATAATGTGTTAAATTCTTATTTCCTGCTCTAATTCCGCAGTAAAGGCAGTTTTTGTGACAAATATTAGAATATTCGATTAATCCTCTGAAATATACTTTATTGCCAATATATTGTTGTTTTATTTTTGCAGATTTCTCAAAAAGTAATTTTCGTTCCTGTTCTTTTGAGTTTAAAAAACAAATCAAATCATCTTTCTCAAAATGTTCTTTATCTAATAAATTAGAAAATAGGTCATTCATTGCTTAATATCAATATTTAAATGACAAAATTAGGTTTAAATAATATAATTATTTATGTTTTTTCGCACGTATTGAAGTTTTCAAATAATAAATGTGAATAAATAATATTTATGATTTTCTCACAATCGCTCAATTTTGCTAAGTTTGTCAAATAATTTAAGCCGTTGAATAAGCAAAGTTCAGAACAGAAATTACAAGATTTGCTTTTTAAAGCAAAATCACTTGATGTAATAAGTATCCAGGAATTACCACCTTCAGGTTCATATAGAAGGTATTTTAGATTATTTACATCAAAGCAAACATTTATAGGTGCATATAATCCTGACCCAAAAGAAAATCTTGCTTTTATACATTTTACAAAGCATTTTATTAATTGTGGTTTAAACGTTCCTGAGATTGTTGCTGAAGATATTGATAATCACATTTATATTCTTTCAGATTTGGGTGACACTACAATTTTTTCATATTTAGAGCAAAACAGAAAAAATGCAGAATTCCCGGAAAGCTTTATATTGTTATACAAGAAAATTTTAAATGATTTAACTCAATTTCAATTTAATGGTGGAAAAGATTTAGATTATTCATTTTGTTACCCACGCTCCAGTTTTGATAAACAATCGATGATGTGGGATTTAAATTATTTTAAATACTATTTCTTAAAACTCGCAAAGATTCATTTTGATGAGCAAAAACTGGAGGACGATTTTGAAGTATTTGTAAATTATTTATCACAGGCAGACAGTAACTACTTTTTGTATCGTGATTTTCAGTCGAGGAATATTATGCTTGATAACGATAATATTTTTTACATTGATTATCAAGGTGGAAGGAGAGGTCCATTATACTATGATGTAGCTTCGTTATTATATGATGCAAAAGCAAATATCCCACAGAAAATAAGGGAAGAGCTGTTGGATTATTATATTTCAGTTGTAAATAATAAGATTCCGGTAAATAATAAAGAATTTAAAGGAATGTATTATTGCTTTGTGTTAATAAGAATAATGCAGGCAATGGGAGCATATGGTTTCAGAGGATTTTACGAAAAGAAAGAACATTTTTTAAAGAGTATTCCTTTTGCTCTAAACAATCTTGACTGGTTATTGGAAAACGTTGAAATCCCTATTAAAATTCCAACATTGTTAAATGTGCTTCAATCTCTTACTGTTTCTGAGGAATTGAAAAAATATAACGAAAAGGTTTTTCCTGAAAGTTCTCTTTCAATTAATGTAAACAGTTTTTCATTTTTTAAAGGTATACCAGAAGATAAATCCGGTAATGGTGGTGGATTTGTTTTTGATTGCAGGGCATTACCAAACCCTGGAAGATATGCCGAATATGAAAATTACAGTGGTTTAGATTTAAAAGTATCAGAATTTTTAAATAATGATGAGGAGGTTAAACAATTTTTGCAAAATGTTATTAAAATTACCGAGCAGAGTGTAGAAAAATATATTTCAAGAAACTTTACTAACCTTCAGATTTCCTTTGGTTGTACCGGTGGTCAACATCGGTCGGTATTTTGTGCAGAAAAACTTGCAGCACATTTTAAATCAAAGTATAATATTAAAGTTGATATTGAGCATACTAACAGAGTAAACTGGAAGAAATAATGGCAGGTACAGGAAAAGCGATGATTTTTGCTGCTGGTTTGGGTACCAGATTACAACCGCTTACCTTGTTAAAGCCAAAAGCACTTGCTGAGATTGATGGAGTTACTTTATTGGAATATGCAATCAGAAATTTAATGAATAATGGTTTTGATCACATTGTAGTAAATGTTCATCATTTTGCAAATCAGGTGGTTGATTTTCTTAAATCGAAAAATAATTTTGACATAAATATTTCAATTTCGGATGAGAGTAACAAATTACTCGATACAGGAGGAGGATTAAAAAATGCTTCAGATTTTTTTGATGACAATAGACCTTTTCTTGTGTATAATGTTGATGTTTTAACAGATTTAAATCTTAGAGAATTGTATGCCAGTCATCAGAAAAGTAATGTGTTGGCAACATTAGCAGTGAGAAACAGAAAAACTTCAAGGTATTTTCTTTTTGATCAGAACGATTCGTTATGTGGTTGGAAAAACATGGCAACCAATGAAATTAAAATTAAATGTACATCAATATCAAAATTACGTCCGTTTGCATTCAGTGGTATTCAGGTGATAAATCATGATATATTTAACATGATGTCTGCATATGATGATTGTTTTTCAATAACTGATGTGTATTTAAATCTATGTGCCAGTTATAAAATAAAAGCTTATAATCACGATAAATCTTTTTGGATGGATTTGGGAACAGTAGAGCACATTAAAGAGGCAGATGAATTGTTGTCGAAGTACAATTTCCTGTTGATGCGAGAATAATCCTGAAATGCCCAAATTCCAAATTTAAAGTTTCAAATTCCAAACTAAAATATGTCTTTTTGAATTTGGAATTTTTAATTTGGGACTTTGAATTTATAAAGCTTATTCCCATTCAATAGTAGCAGGAGGTTTAGAGCTTATATCATAAACTACGCGATTAATTCCTTTCACGTTGTTAATTATTCTATTCGAAACCTGTGCAAGAAATTCGTATGGTAAATGCACCCAATCTGCTGTCATCCCATCAGTACTTTGTACTGCACGCAATGCCACAACTTGCTCGTAAGTGCGTTCATCGCCCATAACACCAACAGAATGAATAGGCAATAACATTACGCCGGCTTGCCATACAGAATCGTATAAATTACTTTCTTTTAATGAAGAAATGAAAATACTGTCAACTTCCTGTAAAATTCTAACTTTTTCTTTTGTTATATCACCAAGAATTCTGATAGCTAAACCTGGACCAGGAAAGGGATGGCGGTTTAATATATTTGAATCAAGATTTAATTCTTTACCAACTCTTCTAACTTCATCTTTAAATAAAAGGCGGAGAGGTTCAACAACCTGTAAATTCATTTTTGCAGGTAAACCCCCAACATTATGATGTGATTTTATAGTTGCTGATGGCCCGTTAACAGATAATGATTCAATTACATCAGGATAGATAGTTCCTTGTGCCAGCCATTTTACATTTTCAATTTGTTTTGCTTCGTGATCGAATGTCTCAATAAAAACGCGACCGATAATTTTTCTTTTCTGCTCAGGGTCACTAACTCCATTTAGCTGGCTTAAAAACTGTTCAGAGGCATCAACACCTTTAATATTTAAACCAGTTTTTTTATAAGCCTCTAAAACTTCAGCATATTCATTTTTTCGTAACAAACCATTATTAACAAAAATGCAATATAGGTTTTTTCCAATAGCTTTATGCAAAAGGAGAGCAGCAACAGAAGAATCAACGCCACCGGATAAGCCTAAAACTACTTTATCGTTTTTAACTTTTTCCTTAATCTCTGTAACGATTGAATTAACAAATGCAGCAGGAGTCCAAGTTTGAGCACAACCACATATATTTACAATAAAATTTTTAAGTAATTCCATTCCTTGTGTAGAGTGGTATACTTCAGGGTGGAACTGAATTCCGTATGTTTCTTCGTTTTCAATTTTAAAAGCTCCGACTTTTACAGTTTCTGTGCTCGCTGTTATTTTATAATTTGCAGGAATTTTTGTAATAGTATCACCATGCGACATCCATACCTGTGTTCCTTTTGAAATATTCTGAAATAATTTATCAGAGTTATCAATAAATTGAAGGTTTGCTCGTCCGTATTCACGGTGATTTGATGGCAATACTTCTCCACCAAAATGATGTGAAAGATATTGTGCTCCATAGCAAACACCTAATAGTGGGAATTTTCCTTTAATATTATCGCTGTCAAATTTTGGAGAATTTTCATCTCTTACAGAGTAGGGGCTACCAGAAAGTATTACACCTTTTATACTCTCATCAACAGTGAATTTTTTGCTGAAAGGATGAATTTCGCAATAAACATTTAATTCTCTAACTCTTCTGGCAATTAGTTGAGTATATTGAGATCCGAAATCTAAAATTATTATTTTTTCAATCACAGTGTTTGATTTTATTGTTTGTAAAGGTAATATTAGAGAAACAGCCAAACAAAAACTTAAAAGAAAGTTTTTAACTTGATATTAAGAATATCAAAAAACTTTTAAGCGAATAGTTCTAAATTTATCTGATTAACGATATTGTTCCGGTATGATTTTTAATTTCAGTAATTTGATTTTGGTTATTTGAATCGAATAATTCGCAGTTAATATTATATAAATAAACACCTGAAGGTAAAATAGAACCCTTAAAAAATCCATCCCAACCTTGATCAATATTAGTAATGGTACAAACATTCTCACCCCAACGGTTATAAATTTCCATTTTAAATGTTTTAATGACAGATTTATTAAGTGAATTAACATAATATACATTGTTGCTGTTTTCTTTATTTATCGAAAAAACGTCAGAAATAACAATGTTTTTTGCAATAGTATCGTTTGGTGTAATTGGATTTCCAAATAAATTATTAAAAGAAAAAACAATTATTGTGAGTATTATTAGTATCCTTATTTTCATAATATTTTTAATAGCGTTCTATTTTTCCATTTTTTAAATAAATCTTATATAATGTTCTTTCAAGAGCTGCAGCTGCACCGGATATTGCTCCACCAATCGCTCCACCTGTAAAACTTAAATTATCAATATTACTCCTGTCAAAAGGTAAAGCAGAAAAGTATGCGTAATTATTCTCAAAAGTTAAAATACAATAAAATCTATATTGAGAGAATTGCTGAGAATTAATATAACAATCTTTTCCATCACATATTACCCATGCTTTTCTTATAGTGCTATTTGACAAACTATCAGATAAGGAAACAATTTTGTAATCATTTCCACCCATTAGTTTAATATCTGATTCTGTTCTTTTTAAAATTTCAAATTTTGAATTAAAAGAAGGTGAGTCATTTACTAATTGCTGAAAAGTTAGATAAACACCTTTTTTATATATTTTTTTAACTTCAGTGTTATTAGTGTTATAGAATGCCGAACTTTTATAATCAGGCAGTATGTCAGATTTTATTATGTAATAATCATAATCAGCTTGATTTATTTTAAGTGTATCTGTATCAGGCGAATTAATTAACTTATAAAATAAGAAACTAACTTTATCTTCAATTATCTTACATTTTATCGTATCATTATTTTTTAAAATAATAAAATCTTGAGAATAAATGTCTAAAGTAGATAATAGTAAGGATATTAAAATTGTAATTATTTTCATTTTATTGTATAACAATATTCAGTATAATAAGTATTAAAAAAATATTTTTTTCAAATTCAACTATTCAGTTAATTCTTCAGGAAGTCTGATAATTTTATTTACAAAAGATTTTGAATCTGTTTCTATTTTTATAACATAACAACCAGGCATTATATTACTTGCTAATTCGCTAATTAGAATTTCTGTAACTTCAAGAGAAGTTGAAACTGATTTTTTCAAAATTATTTTTCCAGATAAATCAGAAATACATATTAAAGCATTTTTAGTTTTACTTGAACTGAATCTTATAACAGCATTTTCTTTAAATGGGTTAGGAAACACAATCATTCCAGAAGATGGTAAGGTGTTTTCAGGTATACCTGTAGTTGACGATAAATAATCAATTGTCCAGCCAGATGCAGTAATATCGGTATTTGTAAAAAATTTAATACAGACTATTGGTGCTTGAATAGTTAGAGGTCCAGTAGGAGGATTTAAATAGTTAAAGATTGCAATTGAATTACTTCCTGAAAAACTATTTTTATAAATCTGAACAAAATCTCCAATATTATTTGTGGCTAAATTAAATTCTGTAAAATTTAAAGTTATCGATTGTGCATTAGCAGGTTTTATAACCCATCTGCAATTTGAAGAACTTGCGTAATCACATGCTCCGCTTCCATCTGAAACACTACCATTTTGATTTGTTACTGTATCGGTCTGACAATATTTTACAGAATAGTTTGCTAAAAAACCGTCCGAAATTGTATTATCATCTGATTTAAATGTGACAAAAAGATTTTTTGAACTGGATTCTATAATTGTTGGGTTAACATTTCCTGAAGTTACAGGAACATCTGTATTGTTATAGCTCGCTAATAAATTAGCCTGACTGTTTGTACCGTCATATATATTAATTGTATCACCAATAGCTAAATCAAAATTATTAAACCCAAGTTTTAATTTAATGCCGCAGTCAGGGTTTAATAACCAAGAACAATTACTATTATTGGAATAAGGTTTTGTACTACTTCCATCAGTGAAAGTACCATTGCTTCCTGTTATTTCTTTGTAACCGGAACAATATGCAGGATAAGTATAGTTAATCGTATCAGGATAAATATCCGCTACTAATTCCTGACATAAATTAAAATTATATCCGCTTGGGTTTAATTGATCCAGATAGAAAAAACCGTCCTGCGAACCGCCCCAGCCCCAGTTAAAGTGGAAAAAAATGTTTGATTGATAACCATCGCAAACAAATGCATGACCGGCAGTATATGTAGTGTCTTCCCAGCCTGCATAATACAATGGCTTTTTTTGATCAAGATTGGCTATAATTATACTATCCCATGGTAAACTAGTACTATCTCTGAAAATATAACGTGTTTGCGAACAATATTTAAAATAGTTTTTATATGAAATTGCAGCATGATGATTCCACATACCAGAACCACCTGGACCATAATTCATATCTACAGAAACTCCTATATGATACAATAACTTTGCGATAGCAAGATTACTTGTAGTAATATTATTTGCCATAGCATCCCAATCATAAGTACTGTTACCAAAATTTTCTGAAATTACTCCATAATCAGGATGGGTATATGAATATGAGCCAAATCCTGAATGTGGCCATCTGTGATAAAACATTATTTGACCCATAGCTGTAGCAACGCAACCAGCATAAGTATGTCCACCGGGACCGGCAGCATCTGCAGGGCATAATTCATTATAGTATTTGTCCTGATTCCAAGTCGAAGTTAGGAGAGGAGCGAGAGCTTTTTCTTTTGTTATATTGTTATGAGGTTTTTTATAATAATTCCAGGCATCATAAATCTTTTTATTAGTTGAGTAATTGTTAATGAATGCATTGTATATCTGTTTTTTATAATTATTCATCCAGAAAATAAAATTTGGGTTTTCCTCAGTTTTAGAATAATTATTTTCAAAAGAATAACCCAAAATTGGAAATACATTTCTTTGAGCAGAAATAATAACAAAGCCTTTAGGTTCAAAATTTATTATACTATAAAGTGGTATATTATCAATAGAATTAGTTGTTTCAATGCTTGTTATTTTTATTTCATTTGATTTTATTGAGAAAAATGAATTTGCTTTTTCTAAATAAAAATTTTTAGCAATTATTTTTAAACTATCCTGAGAAACTGGCTGTGCAATTGTTTTGAATATATTTATTAAACAAAATATCAGAACTATAAAAGCAATTCTACGAATCATAATATTTTTTTTTATAAAATTAAAAAAAATGCCCGAATTGATTCGGGCATTATGTGTTTTTATTTAAACTTTTTAAGAAGATCTTTTACTGCATCTTTATGAACTGTAAAATTCATCATTTTTAATTTTACAAAGTCCTCGCTAAAAAAGTAATAACCAAACTCTTTAGCATTAGGGTCATTATTACGTGATCCTGAGCCTGAGTCCTTTATTAAATACCATCTTTGACCCTTAAAATCAACAAATCCTACTAAATGTATTCCATGATCATCAGTTGTGGTTTTATTTGAAAAACGGAATTGTCTTGCTTCATCATTTATAAAGCTAGAAGGAATATCAAAAGATGGAACAACTGCACACTGAGTTTCAGAATCAAATCCAGATTCAGAAACATCGCCTCCAATTGCAACGGAATAGCCACTTTCTATACATTTACGCAATGTTGCTATAAATTCGTCCAGAGGAACGTTATAATAATCTTTACTTCTCCACCAGTTGTCATCAACATCATAAAGCACTTTATTATAAAATGGTTCCTGCATTATTGAAAGAATATCAATATAATCATCAGGAACAATTTTTACCACTTCAGATAAATATTGTTTCGGAGTATATTTTTTTCCGTTTACAGTTACTTCTGTTGGTGGTTCTCCAATATAATGGTTCATTATAGATTTTATAGTTGCAATTACTTCTTCTTCGTTCCATGCATTTGAAGCTTTTACAGAATTAAGAAAAGCATCCATTTCTGCTTTCATTTTTTCATGTGTATGGTACTTTCTGCAATTGTTAAGACCGTTATAGGATTCATATGGAATAACTCCATATAATTTAAACATTCTTGTTACAGCATTTGCTTCACTACCTTCTCCAAAAACAGAGTTTCCACGTGTTTTTACATATTCTTTAGCCTTTTCAACATATTCCCAATAAGCAATATAAATTTCGCTTAGTTTAACTTTTTGATTTGTTAAGCGAAAAACTTCTGATTCAAAATATGAGATTGTAGAAAAAGACCAGCATGTACCTGCATTACCCTGAGAAATTGGAGCATTATGCCATTGCGTTTTATATAAGTCAATTTTATTAGGTAATTCTTTATCTTTTAAGTCAATTTTGAACCGTTTAATTTGGGCAGGAGGTGCTGAGTTTTCCTCAACATTTCTCACATCTTTCATAATTACATTTTGATAGTAGCCGGGCTGATATGATTTAAAAACGGCTTTATCTTTATTATCCTGAGCTTGTATATTTGCAATTGCAAAAAATGTAATTGCCAGTAAAACAATTTTTTTCATGATTTAGAATTTTAAAATTATTTTTAACTAAGATATATGTTTTTATCTAATTCTACACTTCGAATTGAAGCCCGTCATTAGCTAAATATGTTTCAGGGAAAACTTCTCTTGATTCGGTGAGGAATCCATCAAGCTCTTTATATCTTACTGAGTAATGACCAATAATTAATTTTTCAACTTTTGCAGCTTTTGCAATTTCTGCAGCTTGTGATGCAGTTGAATGAAAGGTTGTGTTTGCTCGTTCTAATAAATTTTCCAAAAAAGTAGCTTCGTGATAAAGTAAATTTACACCATTAATATATGGTATAATTTCAGGGGAATAAATTGTGTCGGAACAATATGCATATGTTCTTGGGTTATCTGTATTTAAAGTTAATTCTTTGTTTGGTATTACTTTACCTTCCTCAGTGACAAAATCATTGCCATTTTTTATATCATTAATTTTAGAGACAGGAATGTTGAATTCCTGAATTTTTTCTTTTAATATTTTTAATAATTTTGGTTTTTCGCGAAATACAAATCCGCATGTAGGTATTCTATGATTTAAAGGAAATGCAGTTACTTCAATTTTTTTATCACTGTATATAACTTCTTTTTTATTATTCTGAAGATTATGAAAAATTATTGGAAATGTAAATTCTTCTCCAAACTGAGTTCCTTTTATTAATTCTTCAAGACCTGAAAAGGAATATATGTGTAATTCATTTTTTCTTCCCAAAAGTTGAAGGGTGGAGAGGAGACCAAAAATTCCAAAAAAATGATCGCCGTGTAGGTGGCTGATAAAAATTCTATCAAGTTTATTAAAATGTAATTTTAATTGTCGGAATCTCATCTGAGTGCCTTCACCACAGTCAATTAAAAACAAATGCTCATGTACATTAAGTACATGAGCACTGGTATATCTATCCGACGTAGGCAGAGCCGAGCTACTGCCCAGTATCGTTAAAGTAATTGCCACTAGATTTACACTAAATCCTTACTTGCCAACTAAGTCAACTGCTTTATCAAGTGTATAAGAAATGTTTAGAACAGTATCTAATTGCGAAATGGTTATTAATCTTTCTACAGCAGGTTGTAAACCTGTAAGAACGAAAGTTCCATTCGCATTTTTGCAAAGTCTGTTCGCAACAAGAATTGCACTTAATCCACTTGAGTCGCAATAACGACAGTTGCTAAGATCGAGGATAATATTTTTCTCACCATTGCCTGAAACCAAAACTAATTCTGATTTAAGAGCGGGAGCAATATGTGTATCCAGCTTCTCAACCATTACCTTAACTAAGGTATAATTGTCTTTCTTTTCTATGCTAAATTCCATCGTATAAAAATAATAATATTTTTTAAAATATACAGGGAATTATTATTCATTATTTTTTTCTTTATTTTTTGCATCCTTTTCAGAAATTTCCATTTGGTCTTTTAACGCTGCTAAACCAGTAACGTCGCCAAGTGTAGTCTTTTCTACTTTAGGAGCTGCTTCAGCTTTTGGAGCTTTTTTAGTTTTCTTTTTAGCTACAACTTCTGCTTTTTCGTTGTCTTCATATACTCTTGTATGAGATAAAATAATCTTTTTTGCTTCTTTTGAAAAGTCAATTACTTTAAACTCGAGTTTTTCTTCAACTACTGCCATTGTACCGTCAGCTTTCACTAAATGTTTTGGAGTTGCAAAACCCTCAACACCGTATGGTAAAGCTATTGTAGCACCTTTATCATTTATTGAAATAATTGTTCCTTCGTGAACTGATTCTGAAGTGAAAATTGTTTCAAATACTTCCCATGGATTTTCTTCAAGTTGTTTATGACCTAAACTTAATCTACGGTTTTCTTTATCAATTTCTAATACAGTTATTTCAATAGTGTCACCAATTGAACAGAATTCTGCTGGGTGTTTAATTTTCTTAGTCCATGATAAATCTGAAATATGGATAAGTCCATCAATACCTTCTTCTAATTCAACAAAAACACCAAAGTTTGTGAAGTTACGAACTGTAGCAGTATGTTTGCTCTTAACTGCATATCTTGATTCGATGTCAGCCCATGGATCAGCTTTTAATTGCTTAATTCCAAGTGACATTTTGCGCTCTTCGCGATCAAGTGTTAATATTGTAGCTTCTACATCATCACCAACTTTTAAGAAATCTTGTGCAGATCTTAAATGTTGTGACCATGACATTTCTGATACGTGAATTAAACCTTCAACGCCAGTAGCTATTTCAACAAAAGCACCATAATCAGCCATTACTACTACTTTACCGGTTACTTTATCGCCAATTTTTAAGTTAGCATCTAAAGATTCCCATGGATGAGGAGTAAGTTGTTTTAAACCTAAAGCAATGCGTTTTTTCTCGTCATCAAAATCAAGAATAACAACATTGATTTTTGAATCTAATTGTACAATTTCTTCTGGGTGAGAAATACGTCCCCAGCTTAGGTCAGTAATATGAATTAATCCGTCAACTCCACCAAGATCGATAAATACACCATATGATGTAATGTTTTTAACTGTACCTTCAAGTACCTGACCTTTTTCTAGTTTAGAGATAATATCTTTTTTCTGTTGTTCTAATTCAGCTTCAATTAAAGCTTTATGAGATACTACAACATTTTTAAATTCCTGATTGATTTTTACTACTCTGAATTCCATTGTTTTACCAACGAATACATCGTAATCACGAATTGGTTTAACGTCGATTTGTGAACCTGGTAAGAATGCTTCAATTCCAAAAACATCTACAATCATACCGCCTTTTGTACGACATTTAATAAACCCTTTAATAATTTCAGCATCTTCAAGAGCTTTGTTAACTCTATCCCATGATTTTACTGAACGGGCTTTTTTATGTGAAAGTAATAATTGTCCGTTTGTATCTTCTTGAGTTTCGACTAATACTTCAACTTTTTCGCCTGGTTTTAAATCAGGATTATAACGGAATTCGTTTAAGCTAATAACACCTTCAGATTTGTATCCAATGTTAACAACAACTTCGCGTTTGTTCATTGCTACAACTGTACCTTCAATTACTTCATTTTCAGAAATTGTTGAAAGTGTGTTTGAGTATAAGTCTTCTAATTTTGCACGTTCTTCAACAGAATAGGTATCATCCTTTTTACCTGTTGCATTCCAATTGAAATTTGATAAATCATCGTGCTTTTTTTCGAGCTTAATAGGCTCATCTTCTTCTATTTCGTCAACAATTACGTCATCATTTTCAAGATCTAAATCGTTTTCGTCAAGATTAAGAATTTTTACAGCTTCTTCGTTTTCGTCAGCCAAAAGGCCTGGATTTCTTTTTGCCATTTAATTAAAATTAAGTTAGTTAATAAATTAGACATTATTTATAGACCCTAATTAGGGACTGCAAAATTAAGCATTTTTTACATATTTTAATAAGTGTTTAGTAAAAAAAGTCATATTCAAATAAATAATTTATTAGATATCTAACTATTTTATCCTAAGAATTTTCTATAAAATTGTTGATTTTTTTAATTATCATATTAAAAAAAGCTTTTAAAGGGCTTAAAAAAAATACCGTATTTTTGCCGCAACTAAACCAAATTGTATGAAATTATTTTTTTTCGTATTAATTGCTATTGTATTTTGGCAAGTCTCTAATGCTCAGACAGCTACTTTAAAGGGGAGAATTATTGATTCAAAAACCAAAGAGTCATTACCCGGTGTAAATATTATTCTAGAAGATAAATCAGGAGGTACTTCTGATGCAAATGGTTATTACATTATTAAAGTAACACCTGGTAAACATCAGGCTTCTTTTAATTTTATCGGATATAAAAATGAATTACGTTCAATAGAAATTAAATCAGATGAAATTGTTTCGTTGAATGTTTCTATGTCTGAAGAAGTTGAAATGATAAGTGAAATAGTAGTTAGTGCAGGAAAGTTTGAGCAAAAAATATCAGAAGTTACAGTTTCAATGGAGGTTATAAAACCTTCAATGATAGAGAATAATAATATGGTTAGTGCCGATATTGCTGTAAATCAGGTTCCAGGTGTAGATGTTATGGACGATCAGCCTAGTATAAGAGGAGGTAGTGGTTATAGTTATGGTGCAGGAAGCAGGGTTATGATGCTTGTTGATGACTTGCCAATTTTGTCGGCTGATATTGGTGATGTAAAATGGAATTTTATTCCTATTGAAAATATTTCACAGATAGAGATTATTAAAGGTGCATCATCTGCTTTATTTGGTTCGTCTGCATTAAACGGTGTAATAAATATGCGTACTGCTTACCCAAAAGACGAACCGCAAACAAAAGTTACAATTTTTAATGGTATGTATATGAATCCTGAACGTAAAGAACTTATTTGGTGGGGTAATAGCCAGCCATTATTTCAGGGTGCAAGCTTTTTACATTCAGAAAAAATTAAAAACTTAGATTTAGTATTAGGTGGAAATGCATATAGTGATGATGGTTTTAGAGAATTTGAAACTGAAGAACGTGTGAGAGGAAATTTTAATTTAAGATATCGTGATGCAAAAGTTGAAGGATTAAGCTATGGTTTGAATGGGAACTATATGAATATGGATAAAACAGAATTCTTTTTATGGCTAAATGCTGATTCTGGTGCATATAGACAAGATAAAGCTACAGCATCTAGAAGTATTGGTTCAAGAGTAAATTTAGATCCTTTTATAACATACTTTAATAAAAAAGGATATAAACATAGTGTAAGAGGTCGGTATTTCAGAACAAAAAATGAAATTCCTGCAGAGCCCGAAAAAAACAGTCAGGCAGATATGTTTTATCTCGAATATCAATTTCAAAGACAATTAAAAGGAAATTTAAACTGGACTATAGGAGCTCTTGGTACATATGCAGATATTGTTGCAAGGCTTTTTGGTTCTCATAATTCAACTAATGCATCTATTTATTCTCAATTTGATAAGAAATTTGGCTTACTAAATATTTCAGGAGGTATTCGTGCTGAGTATTTCAGAATAGATAAAGATGAAACACAAACTGTTATTGGAGCTGATACAATTAAGGATATTCCAATCCAGCCTGTATTCAGATTAGGCGCAAGTTATCAGTTGAGTGAACATACGTTCTTAAGATCATCATTTGGTCAGGGTTATCGTTTTCCGACTATTGCTGAAAAATATACAAGTACTAGTGTTAGTTTATTAAATATTTTTCCAAACCCCAAAATAAAACCTGAAACAGGTTGGAGTGCTGAGATAGGTTTAAAGCAAGGTGTTAAAATAAGCAACTGGAATGGTTATTTGGATATTGCAGGATTCTGGACAGAATATCATGAAATGATGGAATATACATTTGGTTTTTATAATCCTGAGACTTATGAAGCACTTGATGTTAAAGATTCAGCAGATTTGGTTGTGATTGGAGCTAATGGATTAAAATGCCTTGGTTTTCAGTCAATAAATGTTGGAAATTCAAGAATAAATGGAGTTGATATAACTTTTACTGGTCAGGGTAAACTTTTTGGACTTCCAACTACGTTACTTGCCGGATATACATATACTAATCCGATTGATATGAATGTTGAAGTTAATGACTCTACAAAATCAACAAAGTCAAATGTTTTAAAGTATAGAAATTATCATACTGCAAAGGCAGATTTAGAAATAAATTATAAAAAAATTGCAACAGGTATAAGTGTTATTTATACAAGTAAAATGTTAAATATCGATAAGGCTTTTGAAGACTTAATGGGTGATGGTCCTGGAGTTGGAATTGAATTATTACCAGGTTTATACGAATACAGACAAAAACATAACAAAGGAAATATAGTTTTTGATTTTAGAATATCATATACTCTTAATGAACATTCAAAAATATCATTCGTTATTAAAAATCTTTTTAATAAAGAATATATGGGAAGACCTGGTGATTTAAGGCCACCAAGAGCCATTTCTTTACAATATGTTATGAGTATTTAGAATTTCATTTTCATTTACTATCTTTACAAGAATTTTTAAAGAAGAATATTGTGAAGAAGAAAAGACCTTTAATACTTTTATCGAATGATGATGGCGTAAATGCAAAAGGATTGCAAGTACTCATTGATATTATAAAACCTTTTGGTGATTTGGTAGTTGTTGCTCCTGAAAAAGGTGAATCTGGTAAATCTCATGCAATTACTTTAAATATGCCGGTAAGAGTAAAAAAAGTTTCTGAAGATGAAGGCGTTACCATTTATAGCTGCTCTGGCACACCTGTAGATTCAGTAAAACTTGCTATAAATCAGTTATTACTTCATAAACCAGATTTTTTGGTTTCAGGAATTAATCATGGAAGTAATGCATCAATATCTGTTATTTATTCAGGTACTATGGGTGCTGCAATTGAAGGTTGTTTAAATGGTATTCCGTCTATTGGATTTTCTGTATTAGATCATTCTGAAAATGCCGATTTTAGTATTGCAAAGGCTTATGTAGCTTCAATATTTCAAAATGTAATGGAAAACGATTTACCGGTTGGAACATGTTTAAATGTAAATTTCCCGGTAATTCCGCTCGATAAAGTTAAAGGGGTTAGAGTTTGTCGCCAGACCCGTGGTGTTTGGAAAGAAGAATATGAAAGACGAATTGATCCACATAAAGGCGAATATTTTTGGCTTACAGGCGATTTTCATAATTTTGAACCAGATGCAAAAGATACTGACGAATGGGCATTAGCAAATAAATATATTGCAATTGTTCCTATTCATGTTGATTTAACTTCTTATGAAGGCATAAAAAAATTGCGCGATTGGACTTATGAAAGCAAAATCTAAATACAATAATATATGGTTAGGTTTAGCCTTGGGATTGGCAATTCCCATTATAACCATTTTTATTTTTTCTTTCTTTAAAAGCAATGTTGATAATTTTAAATCATATATAGAATTTGTTTGGAGCATTTCTGCGCTTTCAAATATTTTAAGTTTATGTGCTATTCCAAATCTTGCAATTTTTTATCTTTTTCTAAATAAAGAATTATACTACAGTGTGAGGGGAGTTATTTTTGCTACTTTAATCTGGGCAGTTTTAGTTGTTATTACCCGATACTTTGTATAATTTAGAGCTATGAAATATTATGTTATAGCAGGAGAGGCTTCGGGTGATCTTCACGCATCCAATTTAATTCAGGAGATTAAAGAATTTGATCCTTCATCAGAGTTTAGGGGCTGGGGTGGCGACTTAATGATTTCAAAAAATGTAAATGTAGTTAAACATATAAAAGAACTAGCTTTTTTAGGCATTACTGAGGTTATTGCAAATATCAGAACAATTAAAAAAAACTTTAAATTCTGCGAACAGGATATTGTTTCATATTCTCCTGATGTTTTAATTTTAGTTGATTACCCAGGATTTAATTTAAGAATTGCAAAATTTGCAAAATCCAAAGGATTTAAAATTTTCTATTATATTTCTCCTACAGTATGGGCTTGGCACCAGTCAAGAGTTGAACAGGTAAGAAAATATGTAGACAAAATGTTTACAATTCTTCCATTCGAAAAAGAGTTCTATAAAAAATTTAATATAGATGTTGAGTTTGTAGGGCACCCATTGTTAGATGCAATTGCAAATGAACAAAAAAATATTCCTCCTTTTAATGAGTTTTGCATACAAAATAAATTATCGGGTAAACCAATTATAGCAATTTTGCCAGGAAGTCGTAAGCAGGAAATTAAAAAAAAGCTGCCTTTAATGTTAAAGATAGTCGAATATTTTAATGATTTTCAATTTGTTATTGCAGGAGCTCCATCAATTAGTGTAGATTTTTATAATCAGTACATGGATAATCAAAAAGTGCCAATTGTATTTGGAAAAACCTATCAGATATTAAAAAATGCTCAATCTGCAATAGTAACTTCCGGAACTGCAACTTTAGAAACAGCACTTTTTAACATTCCTCAGGTAGTATGTTACAAAACTTCACCGTTAACTTATATTATTGCAAAATTATTTGTAAGTATTAAACATATTTCGTTAGTAAATATTATTCTTAATAAAGAATCTATTACGGAGCTTATTCAGGGAAAACTTACAGTTAATAATCTAAAAAACGAATTAACATTAATCACAACAGGTGAAAAACGTGAGCAAATACTATCAGATTATGAACTTTTGAGTAAATTAATAGGTGAGCCCGGAGCATCAAAAAGAATTGCAAAAATTATGGTAGAATTATTAAAAAGTAAATAATGAAGTATTTTGCAATTTTAGTTTTTCTTCTTTTTAGTTATAGCATTTTTGGACAACGTTTAAAAATAAGAGCTTTTAGTGAAAGCAATGTTAAGTCGTTAGTATTCGCTCCGGTAGTCGGAAAATATAATATTTACTGCGATACAGTTTTAATAACAACATTAAACAAGAATGAGGCAGTAAGTATTATTCAGAATGGTGATTCAATTGATATAAAATCCCTTTCTTCAAAATTCGGAACTTTTAAAAGTCTTAATATTGTTGGTGTTTCAAATACAAATTATGCAAAAGTAAAGTGTGTTATTCCTTCTATAAACCAGCGACTGTATGATGATGATTTAAAGATTTCTGTTTTAAACAAAAGTTTTTTTATTATTAATGATGTAGAAATTGAGAATTATGTTGCCGGTGTTGTTGAAAGCGAGGGTGGACAAAAAGCAAATCTCGAATATTATAAAACTCAGGCTGTAATATGCAGAACATATGCTTTGGAGAATTTGACAAGACACATTACAGAAGGTTATTATTTATGTGATAATGTCCATTGTCAGGCTTATAATGGTAAAAGCTTAAGTAATTTTGATATTCCTGAAGCAACAAATAAAACTTCCGGACTGGTTATAGTAGACAGTACTCTAAACCTCATTACTGCTGCATTTCATTCAAATTGTGGCGGACAAACAGTGGGTTCAGAAGATGTTTGGTTAAAATCAAGATCCTATTTAAAGCCGGTAATTGATTCATATTGTATAAATCAAAGATGTGCAACTTGGGAAAAAACAATTCCAGTTGATAAATGGATGCAATATCTGATCTCAAACGGATTTGCAGTTAGTACTTATCCAAATGATACAATTATCTTTAATTTTGATCAGATAAAAAGAAAAACATATTACAAAATATTAAATGATAGCATTGCATTAAGAAAAATAAGACTTGATTTTAATTTAAGGTCTACATTTTTTAATGTGTATTTTGTTAATAATAATATGGTGTTTAAGGGTAGAGGATATGGGCATGCTGTTGGGTTATGCCAGGAAGGGGCAATGCAAATGGCAAAGCATGGAATAACTTATCAGGATATCATTAAATTTTATTATAAAAATACTTATATTGTAAGTCTAAGAGCATTAAACTTTTTCAAAAATCCATAAACTATCTTATAATAAACTTTTTTGTGTAGGAAAAAGATTTATCAGTAATATTAACAATGTAAATTCCAGCATTTAACTCAATTGGAATTTCGGTGTTTTTACCATTTAATGATTCCAACTGAAATTCTTTTATCGGAGTTCCTGTAATATTATAAATTCCAAAATTGAAATTATGAAATTGCTTTGTGTTATTTTCAATTACAAATTTATCATTTGTTGCATCATAAAAAACATTAAGCGGATCTGTTTGTTGATAGAAACCTGAATTAACACCTGATTTTAAGCTGTCAGTATAATTTTGGGAAAAACCTGAAAAGGTAATTCCAATAAATAATAATGAAAGCAAAATTTTATTGAAATTAATTTTGTTTAGATCAGAAAGAACTCTATTGATAATAATATCAGAAGAGTAGCCGTTTTTTGAGTAGCATTTTCTGTTCATAATCTTTTATTTTTATTGTTATACGACATTCATTTAAGAATGTTATATTAAATAGTAGAATAATGAAAACAAATTACTGCATCAATATTTTAGCCAAAATTCCTTTTTGATGAAACTTTTCAATCTCTTCGTGATTAATAAATTGTAATTTATTAATAATATTAATTTTAGGAAGTAATCCTGCTGAGGCATCAAAATAATTTTCAGGTGTAAAAATTAACCATTCATTATTTTTATAAATTAATATAGTTGCAATTTTTTTTCCGGTTTTTGCATTTAATATGATAATTAAACCATTCTCAAGTGCGCAGAATAATAAATTATTTTTATCGGAATATGATAATTTAATAATCTTTGAGCCTATATCATTAAAGTTCCAAACCTCATTATGTGTAATA
This sequence comes from Bacteroidia bacterium, assembly GCA_016218155.1. Classification (NCBI taxonomy): domain Bacteria; kingdom Pseudomonadati; phylum Bacteroidota; class Bacteroidia; species Bacteroidia bacterium. The sequence goes on along the minus strand of JACREQ010000069.1, from coordinate 208,796 downwards.
AAAGAATATGCTTTACATAATGTTTTATTTGCATTATAAGATGAATAAACAAGTGAATCTTTTTCAGAAATATCAATATCTGTTATGTCGCTATTTTCACTAATGGTATACTGGTTTCCTTTTTTTAAATCATTAATAAAAATTAATCCAGAACCTTTTTCTGAAGCAATTAATAATTTATTGTTAAGTACTGATTTTATATTTGTTATTTCGTTATTAAAAGAAAATGTATTTGTTTGTGTGAACTTTGTTGCATCAACTTTCCAGACTTTTATTGTTGCATCAGTAGACGATGTTACTACACATTTATTATCAGAAGAAATTGACATATCTGTAATATCGTAATCGTGAAAAGCAGATACGTTTAATTCTTTACCTGAATTAACATCGTGCAATTTTATTGTTCCTGAATTTAAGCCTGATAAACAATAGTTTCCATAAGTTGATATTGCAGTTACATACTCGGTTTTAAATGCAAAAATACTCTTAATAGTTCCGGTTGAAGTTTCTAAAAATGTCTCAATTGCATTTCCTGCTTCAGTTTTATCACTGTTTTCATAATAAATAACTGTTTGATCATTTGATGTGCAAAGCCTCTTTTCATCAGCTGAAAAAGCAAGATCTATTACTTTGGAACTTTGTGATAAAGTTAACTTATATGGTAAACATGTAGATAAGTTGAATCCTTTTAACAAACCATTACCAAAACCCAATGCCATCATATTTGATGTTTTTGATAATGCAAATGCAGTAAGTGAGCTTTCTGTCTGTAAGTACTGTCCAATCTCGTCTCTTGAACGTGCATCAAGATCATAAATTAGGAAAGAACCAAAGTCATTGCAAATATGGATTCTAGTGAAATCGGTATTAAATTCTCCATATATGGCTTTTCCCTTTTCTAATTGAAAGTCGAAAAGTTTTTCGCCTGAAATTCGCCAAAGATTAATTGTACTCTCATTCTGACTAGCTACACCAATCATTTTTCCATTTCCCGAAATAAAAACTACACCAGGATTTAAATTAATGTTTTTAAAAGCAATCTCTTCCATGTAGCTTTTGGTTTTCCATACCCTAACCATACCATTGCCAGCCGAAGTTACAACTTTTTCACTGTCGGCACTAAAACAAAAATTAATTACATTTTCTTTATAATTGCTAATGGCAATAGGTTTATTAAAATTGTCCAAATCAAATAAAAATAGTGAACCTGCCGAGTTTTGATCGATAGTATTATCGCTTTCTGAAGTTTGATTTGATGTGGAAACTAGGAGTTTATTTTTTTCTTTAGTAAATCCTACTTGTGTTATCTTAGTTTTTGAAAACGAGTAGTTGTATTCAATTTTTCCTGTATTAATATTAATTACCGTTAACTTTCCATTATTAGTTCCGATAATTATGTTCTCGTTGTTATGGTTAAATGCTATTGAAGTTACTTTTCCACCAATATTTTGAAACAGATTATATTTAATAATGGAAGTTAAATCCCATATAATTACTGAACTATCATTTGATCCTGAAGCTAAGTATTTTCCATTTACCGAAAAATCAAAGCAATTAACAGACCCTGTGTGTCCCGAAAAAGTTCTCATTAATGCTCCATTTGAAGCATACCATAGTTTTAATGTCCAGTCATTTGAGCCAGTAACAATATATTGTTTATCTGGTGAGTATTTTAGAGATGTTAAAGTATAAGAATGCTTTAAAGGAAAAATGATTTCTTCATTTTGACTAATTGAAAACAATGGTATTAGAAGAATTGCTAAAGTGAAAATTTTATATTTTTTCATTTTCATTTTTTTTTCAATTTTCAAATCATATGCCTAAAATTTTAATTTTAAGATAACAATAAAAAAACTGCTGGTTTCTTGTGTATATCAATAGTTTTGGTTTTCCATTCTTTAATTTTAAATGTTGCAATAAACTCATCACTTTGAGTAATATTACATGCAATACATAACAACGTGTCGGGATTACAGGTTGCAATTAATTCATTTAAAAGTGAGTGATTACGGTAAGGAGTTTCGATAAATATCTGTGTTTGACTTTCGGTTTTAGACCGTTTTTCAATTTGTTGTATTTTTGCTTTTCTTTCCAGTGGCTTAATTGGCAAATATCCTAAGAATGCAAATTGTTGTCCGTTTAATCCCGAAGCCATTAGTGCTAATGTTATTGATGATGGTCCAACCAAAGGAATTACCTTAATACCTTTCTTATGTGCAATTCTAACAACTTGCGAACCTGGATCTGCAATTGCCGGACATCCTGCCTCAGTAATTAGTCCAATATCAGTTCCATTCTCAGAATTTTTTAAATAAGTTTCAAATTCTGCTGCAGTTGTATGCTCGTTCAGAATATAGAAAGTAGTAGCATCAATATTTATTGAGGGATAAACTTTTTTTAAAAATCTTCGGGCTGTTCTTAGTTCTTCAACAATAAAAACAGTTAATGTAGAAATTACTTTAGCAATTTGCGCTGAACTTTCTTCGGGCAAAAATTCTTCACCAAGCGGGGTTGGAATTAAATATAATTTTCCGTTCATATAGCAAAGATACAAAAAGACAAATGACATTATAAAAAGAAATAATATCTCTATTTTTGTATAAATCATTTTATTTTGAAAGTTACATTTCTAGGAACCGGAACTTCGCAGGGTGTGCCTGTAATAGCATGTGATTGTGAATTGTGTTTATCTACCGATTCTCTTGATAAACGATTACGCTCATCTGTACTTATTGAAGAAAATGATACTTTCTTAGTAATTGATACAGGACCTGATTTCAGGCAGCAAATGCTTCGTGAAAAAGTAAAACGAGTTGATGCCATTCTTTTTACACATGAGCATAAAGATCATATTGCAGGATTAGACGATATTCGTTCATACAACTGGATTTATAAAAGACCAATGGATATTTATGCAGAAGAAAGGGTGATGGATGCTTTAAAGATTGATTTCCATTATGCTTTTACCGATTTTAAATACCCGGGAATACCGGAAATGGCATTGCATGAAATTTCAAATAACCCTTTTGAAATAAATAACATAAAAATTATTCCTATTCGTGGATTTCATCACAAGCTTCCGGTTTTTGGATACAGGTTTAAAGATTTTGCATATATTACAGATATTAACAATATTCCGGAGGAAGAAATTATTAAACTTAATGGAGTTAAGGTGTTAATTGTTAGCGCACTTAGAAAGAAAAAACATCTTTCACATTATAATTTAGAAGAAGCACTTGCTTTAATTGAAATAGTGAAACCTGAAAAAGCATATCTAACACATATAAGCCACATGATGGGTTTTCATAAGGTTGTTAGTCTTGAACTGCCAAATAATGTTGAGTTGGCTTATGATGGCTTAAGTATTGATATTTAGTTTATAAAATCGTTTATTGTATATAATGTTTTATAACACTAGAAAGAAAAATAAAATTTAATAAGTAATCACTTACTTAAATATAAAAATTACTACATTTGCAAAAATATTTAATAATTAATAATTAAAATTATGGAAAAACATCAGGGAGTTATTACATTCGGAGGAAATCCTTTAACATTAGTAGGAAGCATAGTAAAAGTAGGAGATACAGCAAAAGATTTTACTGTACTGGCAAACGATTTAAAACCCCACAAACTAAGTGATTATAATGGAAAAGTAAGAATTCTTTCTATTGTTCCATCAATTGATACAGGTGTTTGCGCTGCACAAACACGTCATTTTAATGTAGATGCAGCAAAACTTGAGAACGTTGTTATTCTAACAATTTCATGCGATTTACCATTTGCACTTGGTCGCTTTTGCGGTGCTGAAGGCATTGATAAAGTTATTACTCTTTCAGATCATAAGGACACTGATTTTGGTTTAAAATATGGTTTTTTAATTGACGAATTACGTTTATTATCAAGAGGTATTGTTATAATCGATAAAGACGGTATTGTTAAATATGTGGAGTATGTTAAAGAAGTAACAACTCATCCTAATTATGATAAAGCATTAGAGGTAGCAAAAAGTTTATAAATTATCGTTTGTCATGCTGAATGTAATGAAGCATCTATTTTATAATAGATTTTACTTTGTAAGAAAAAGTTCTTCACTTTGCTTGCCTTCCTTCGACTCCGCTCAGGATGACGGCAGGTAGGTTCAGAATGATAAATTTTATTAAAAATGGCACATACGAAAGTTTGTGCCATTTTTTATTAATATTCTTTAATTACTTTTTCATTATCAGTGTTCTACGCCGAGGCAGAGTGGTTGAGTTAAGAATAATTAATTTGATTGTTGACTAGATTCTTCACTTCGTTCAGAATGACAATAAGATTTATTTTTAATATTAATAGATATAGATAATTGTTTTTTATAATTTTGAATAAAATTCAGATTTCTTACAAATTAAAATTAAGGAAAAGAAATGAATGCAATGCCTTTGGTGATAACAGCAATAGCAGTTTTTGCACTTGCTTATCGTTTATATTTTAGTTTTATTGCAGCAAAAGTTTTAATGATTAATGAGAGGAGAGCAATGCCTTCTCAAAAATTATATGATGGTCAGAATTACCAGCCAACTAGTAAATGGATATTATTCGGACATCATTTTGCAGCAATAGCCGGTGCCGGACCACTGGTAGGACCAGTGCTTGCAGTTCAGTTTGGATATTTTCCGGGATTTTTATGGATGATAGTGGGAGCAGTGTTGGCAGGTGCAGTTCACGATATTGTTATACTTACAGCTTCCGTTAGACATGATGGAAAATCGCTTGCTGAAATTGCCCGATTTGAGATTAGTAAAATAAGCGGGGGCGTGACTTCTGTGGCAATCTTAATAATTATTGTAATTGCAATGGCAGGACTTGGGCTTGTTGTTATAAATGCACTTTCCGAAAGCTCCTGGGGCACGTTTACAATAGCTGCAACAATCCCAATTGCGCTAATAATGGGACTTTGGATGTTTAAATTCAGAAAAGGAAAAACTACTGAAGCAACAATCTTTGGAGTAATACTTTTATCATTAGCTGTAATTTATGGCAGGTATATTCCAGATTCTTCTATTGCATCATGGTTTACTTACGACCATAAATCACTCACTATTTTATTAGCTATATATGGATTTTTAGCCTCAGTATTACCAGTTTGGTTATTGTTAGCACCCAGAGACTATTTAAGTTCAATTATGAAACTAGCGGTTATTGCAATGCTTGCAGTTGGGATAATTGTTGTAACACCTAATTTGCAGATGCCTGCATTTACAAGCTTTATGGATGGTGGAGGACCAATAATTCCGGGAACATTGTTTCCGTATTTATTCATAACAATTGCATGTGGAGCTATTTCCGGGTTTCACGCACTGGTGAGTTCCGGTACAACACCAAAAATGATAATGAACGAAAAACATATAAGACCAATTGCTGTAGGTTCAATGTTAGCCGAGGGTGTTGTTAGTATTCTTGCTCTTATTGCTGCTGCAAGTCTTTTACCACTCGATTATTTTCAAATAAATGTTAGTCCCGAAAAATTTCAGACAATATTACCACAATTACATGCTATGGGTTTACACGATTCAAATATTCAGGAATTATCTAAAGAAGTTGGTGAAAATATTGTTGGCAGAACAGGAGGGGCGGTTTCTCTGGCAGTTGGTATGGCACAAATATTTTCTGCAATACCCGGATTAAAAGGGCTAATGTCATACTGGTATCATTTTGCAATTATGTTTGAAGCATTGTTTATACTTACCACAATTGATGCAGGAACCAGGATAGGCAGATTTGTTTTGCAAGAATCATTAGGTAAAATTTACAAGCCTTTTGCAAGACCAAACTGGATTCCCGGAAATTTATTAGCCAGCGGTTTAATTGTTTTTGCCTGGGCTTATTTTATTTATTCTGGCAGTGTTTCAACAATATGGCCCATGTTTGGAACTGCGAATCAGTTATTAGCAACTATCGCACTAACGGTTGGAACCAGTTATATTATAAACCGTGGAAGAGCAAAATACTCATGGGTAACAATACTCCCATTATTTTTTGTTGGTATAACAACTGTTATAGCAGGTGTAAAAAACATAATTAATATTTATTGGCCTCAAATATTTACAGAAGATAAACACTTACAAGGCATTATTAATCTTACTTTAACCTTGGTAATTATGTTTTGTGTATTCTCTATAATTTTTGATGCTATACCAAAATGGATTGCTGTTATAAGAGGTAAAAGAGCGCTGAAAGAAGAAATGTAATAATTATCCTCTAAAATTTGCTTTAAGTGGTCTGAGTAGTTCATTCAGACCATTTAATTCTATTTCGTACATTGTTTCTAACAATATGCCTAATCTGCCTTTGGGAAATCCTTTTTGCTTAAACCAAACAATATAGCTTTCGGGTAAATCACAGATTAAAGTTCCTTCATATCTGCCAAATGGCATTTTTGTGCTTACAATTTCAAGTAAAACTTTTGAGTCGCTTATTGGGGCTGGATCCATTTTAAACTATTGGGTTAAGTATTGCAAATATAATTTGTTTTTTTGACTAGATTCATAGCTTTGCTCTGAATGACAAAAACTGGGATGTCATCCAGAACGAAGTGAAGGATCTGGACACGAATTAGATTTTACTTCGTAAGATAAAGTTCTTCGCTTTGTTCAGAATGACACAAGGGTTATGCATTCTTCAAATAATTCACCAGGCCTTTTGCATCAAACACAGCCATAAGTTGATCTGGAAGAGGAGCGAACTTAAATATTTTGTTATCAATATTGATTTCTCCTTTTGCAAAATCAACAGAAGCTTTTGAACCTTGTTTGTAAGCATTTACAGCGTCAGGAACAACTAAAATTGGTAATCCCTGATTTACTGATGAGCGATAAAAAATACGATTTACCGATTTGCAAATAACCGCTTTTACACCTGCTTCTGCAAGTCCAACAGCCGGATGCTCGCGACTACTTCCACAACCAAAATTATCACCAGCAAAAATTATATCGTTTGCTTTTACATTTTCTGCAAAGCTATCATCAAAACCTTTGAACAGGTGAGGCATAATTCCAATTGCATCTGAGCTGGTAACTGAGTATGTTAAATTTCCGGCAAACATCTGATCGGTATTTAAATTATCGGCATCTGAATAGTTCCAGATATTTTCTGTTTTGCGATTTTCGCCCTTAGGAATTGATGTAGTTGTAGCTACATTTATCTCGGAAATGAACTTATCGTTAGCTTTTACACCTCTAGGATCTGTGATTTCGCCACAAATTGCAGAATGAGCCACAGTTGCCGGCGAAGCCAAGTAAACGTTTGAATTTTTATTACCCATTCGCCCTAAAAAATTTCGATTTGCAGTTGAAATTACGTTAAATCCATCGGCTGGAATTCCTTGTCCGGTTCCAAGACATGGTCCACATGAAGAGGCAAGAATTGTAGCTCCGGCTTTCATCAATTTTGTGATAGTTCCGTTTTCAATTGCCTGCATATAGATATCTTTTGAAGCAGGAATAACCAATAATTGAAAATCTTTTGCAATTGTTTTTCCATCAAGTATTTGAGCTGCGATTTCTAAATCGTCCAAACGACCATTTGTGCAGGTTCCAATAACACCCTGATTTAGCTTAACACCCTGAACTTCAGAAACTGCCTTTACATTTTCTGGGCTATGTGGAGCAGCTACAACCGGGAAAATATCAGATAAGTTAATTTCAATCTCTTTAAAATATTTTGCATCAAAGTCAGCCCAAACACTATTAGCATTTTGGTTTCCAATAAAACAAGCAAGTACTTCGTCAGCAGGAAAGACTGCATTTTTAGCACCCATTTCAGATGCAAGATTGGCTAATGTCATTCTTGCCGAAACTGATAAAGTTTTTACACCTTCGCCATGATATTCTATGGACATATAATTGGCTCCATCGGTTCCGATTTTGCCAATTATCCACAGACTTATATCTTTAGCATATACACCTTTATTTAACTTGCCTTTAAGTGTTACTTTAATTGACTCAGGAACTCTGAACCATGTTTCACCTTTTTTCCAAAGACCTGCTGATTCTGTTCTGTCAATACCTGCAGCCATGGCATTAAAAGCTCCGGCTGTACAAGTATGACTATCGCTACCAACTATTATCATCCCTGGTTTTGCGTAATATGACATAATTTGATGGCAAATACCATCACCGGCAGCATGGAACTTATTTATTCCCTGAGCTCTAGCAAAGGCTCTTATAGTCTCATAATCATTTGCCAGTTTTGAATCGGTAGGAGGAGCGTTGTGATCCAAAGTAATTAATAATTGATTTGGGTTAAAAACTTTTGTTCCACCCATTTTTTCCCATGTCTTTTTAATACTTGCAGTATTATCATGAGTTAAAACTAAATCAGGTTTTTTAAAAACTATTGCACCAGCAGGTGCTCCAAATATTTTTTCGGCAAATGTTTGTCCCATAAATTTCAAATTATAATTAAAGCAGACCTCCGTTTTTGTAAATATTTATTTGAACTTCGGTAAACTTATTTATATCAGTAGTTTTTTTGTTTTTAAGATTTGTTATTTTCCCTGCAACCATATCTATTTTAACAGTATCGCCAGTTTGAATATCAATGGATTTAAGGATTTCAGGATTATAACTTAAAATTGGTAATGCTGCATTTATTGCATTTCGCTCATAAATTGCTCCGTATGATTCAGCAAGAATACAAGATATACCTAATGATAAGAAACAATCCACAGCTTGCTGACGAGAGCTTCCTGCACCAAAGTTTTTAGAAGTAATAACAATATCTCCGGGTTTTGCTTTTTTTGCAAAATCTTCATAACCTTTTAAGTTATCAAAAGTATATTGTCCCATTTCCTTAATATCAGTGATTGCAAGATATCTGTTATGGAAGATCATATCAGTATCAATATCATCTTTTAGGATAACCCAAACTTTGCCTTCAGCGACCAATGGCTTATCCTGTTTTACTTCTTTAATTATTTTTTTAGCGGCAACAGGATTTTTTGATTTTTCAAATAGGGTAGGGTTAATTGGAATATCATCAGGAGTTGTAATATATCCTGCAATTGCAGATGCAGCAACAACACCAGGAGAAGCAAGATAAACAAAACCTTTTCCTTGTTTTCCTTCAAAATTTCTGTTTCCTGTACTTATTGTTACCTCGCCCGGACCATTTTGTCCAACCTGACCAGCTGCACAACCTGAGCAACCAGCATTAGAAATCATTGCGCCTGCATTTTTAAAAATCTGAATAAGACCTTCGTCTAATGCTCTTTTCCAAATGTCATCTGTAGCTGGAACAATTTTTAATACAACACCCGGAGCAACAGAATTATTTTTCAAAATGTTAGCTGCAATTCTTAAATCTTCAATTCTTCCATTTGTACAACTTCCAATAATTGCAGAATCGATTTTTTTACCTTTTTCTTTTTGAACAGGAGTATTGTCGTGAGGCTTACCAGGTAAGGCAAGCATTGGTTTAAACGAATTAACATTTATGTCAATTACTTGCTCGTAAACTGCGTTTTCATCAGCAAGTGGTGCTTCAATTTTCTTACCAGTTTTCTTTTCGCAATGATTTTTCACTTCTTTATTTGGTGGGAAAAGGAAAATAATTGCACCCATTTCAGTAGCCATTGAGGCAACTGTTATTCTATCTGAAAGAGTTAATTTTTCTATTGCTTCGCCATAAAATTCAACAGAATATCCAAGTAGTTTATTTGCTCCAAAAATATTTAATAGATTTAATACAAAATCTTTTGAAGAAACCTGTTTGTCAAGTTTTCCAGTAAAATTTAATTTTATTGAAGGTGGAGTTTTAAACCAAATAGAACCTTTTGCCCATGCTGCAGCAATATCCTGATCGCCCATACCTTGTCCGAAAGAACAAATTGCACCCATAATATTTGCATGAGAATCTGTAGAAACAAAAGTACTTCCGGGCCATGCCAAACCATTATCCATTGCTAAATGAGTTCCTATTCCGGCATCGATATCATAAATTTTAATATCGTTTTCGCGGGCAAACTCTCTGCAATATTGTTGGTTTGCAGCATATTTCTGATCAGAACCTGTAGGATTACAATCGAAAGTAAAAAAAGTTTTAGTTGAATCAGCAACTTTTAAACCGTTATCTACTAAATTTTTTACAACGTTTGCACCACCAAAATCGCGGGCAACTCTTGAGTCGATAAAAATATCCACTATGTCACCAGCCTTAACAACAGATTGATTGCTATGTTTAGCAATTATTTTTTCAATTATAGTCATTGTATAATTTGTTATAATTATATTTTTAATCTTTCACGGAATGGTTCGAAAGTCATGAAATCTGCATGATGAACAATATATGCTTCTGTTGTTCTTTTTACCATATTACCTTCACCAGCATGTGTTGCAATAATGTGACAAACTTCTGGAGATACACCACACATTTCAGCTAATGAAACACCTGAAAATGGGTGACGCAAATATTTTCCATAATTTCCCTGAATAGATTTTCCATCTTTTAATTCGTATTCAAGAAGTTTACCTACGTCGGCTAGGATAGCACCTGCAATAAGAACATCCATATTTACGGGTAAATCAGTTTTGAAGAATTTGTTCATCTGATCGCCACAGTCTTTTGCAACATGAACCACTGCACGTTTATGGCACATAAATGTTACTTTAAAATCTGGTCCGCAAAGGAGAGTGAAAGGAATTGTGTTTAAATCTTCCGGTCCAAGTACAGATTTTTGCAAAGCTAAAGCCCATGTTAACATTGTAGCTTCTTTAAGTTTTGCATCTTTAATCCATTCTAATTCTGGCCAAAGCGCTATTGCTTGTTCTTTATACTTCTGTTCTATTTGTAACATAATTAAAATGTAAATTATTTGTTTTGAACTTTGTTATTTTGAATCTAACAAAAATGAAATGTCTGATAAAAATGAAGTTTGTCATTCTGAGCGAAGCGAAGAATCTATAACCTTCGACTTCGCTCAGGGTGACTTAGTATAAATTATAGTTTTGTAATAATAGCATCAGCCATTTGGCGAGTACTAGCAGCGCCCTGATTAATTACTGCCTGTGTACCTTTAAGTTTCATCATATCGTATGCTCTTGTTTTACCTTCAGCAACTACTTCAGCAACTGCTTTCTTAATTTTTTCAGCAATTACAGTTTCGCCAATATGTTCGAGCATCATTACCGCTGAATTAATCATAGCTATTGGATTAACAATACTAGTTTCGTATTCAGCATATTTTGGAGCAGAGCCATGAGTAGGCTCAAATACACAAACACCTGATTCTGGGTTAAACTGAGCAGATGTTGCAAAGCCTAAACCACCAATTAATCCTGCAAATGCATCAGAAACTATATCACCGAACATATTACCGGCAACAATAACATTATAGTTTTCAGGATTTTTAGTTAACCACATTGTCATAGCGTCAATGTTTACATCTTCAACCCAAATATTTGGATAATCGGATTTACTCATTTCCTGAGCAACTTTTAACATCATGCCTGATGTTTCGCGAATTACGTTTGGTTTTTCGCAAACTGTAATTTTTTCGAATCCACGTTTTTTAGCATACTCAAAAGCAGCTCTAACAATTCTTGTTACATATTTCTTTGTAAAAATTCTTGTTGATACAGCTAATTCTTCACCTGGACACCATGCAAAGTTTTTTTGAAATTGTTTATGAGTCATTAAAGCATCATAAACTTGTTTTGGAGGATTGGTCCATTCTACACCACCATATAAACCTTCAGTATTCTGACGGAAAATCATAACATCAATCTGAGGCTCTTCAACACCACCATTTGCAGTACGTCTGATAAAATTTAAAGGATTTCCTTTAAAAGTATGACAAGGACGCATACAAATATCAAGGTTAAAATGTTGTCTCATTGTAACAATTGGACTATAGTATGTATAACCCTTATCTTGTAATTCAGGTGCAAGTTCTGCGGCTGTTTTATCTTTTGGTTTTGAAGTAATAGCTCCAAATAAACCAATTTTATGTTCTTCTAATAATTTAATTGTACGATCTGGTAGTGGATTACCTTCTTTACACCAAAATTCCCAGCCAATGTCACCATTTACATAGTTAGCTTCAAATCCTGCTGCGTCTAATACGCGGATACATTCTTCCAATACTGCTTTTCCTATGCCGTCACCTGGCATTGCTACGATAGTTCTTTTTCCCATATTATTTGATTTTTATTAAAATTTTTCGTTTTAGATTTTGTGCAAAATTAAAGATTAGTTTTTGAATTAGATTGATGCAATTAATATTTCAAAACATATTAAAACCTATTATATAATATTAAATAATAATGTTAGTTAAGTAAAAAAAAGCCTGAAAGATTTTGCTCTAACAGGCATTTAAAATCTTATTACCAAATTCTTATTCGTTTATCTTTTGGAACAAACTTGGAGTCTGTTTCTTTTATTGGAAATGCATTATAAAAATCATCTGAATGATATACTGTTACATTAACTCTAGCAAGAGCAGGAGAGTGAACATCTTCTTTAAGCCTTCGCATTAACTCCTGATCACGAATTTGTTGTCTCCAAATTTCAGCATATGAAAGATAAAACCTTTGAATAGGAGTGAAGCCATCAATTGTTTTTTCGTCGCCTTTTAGTGTTTTCTTAAATGCATCCATTGATACAGAAACACCGCCAAAATCTGCAATATTTTCACCTAAAGTTAATTCGCCATTAACATGCAATGAGTCAAGCATCTTAAAGTTATTATAAGTTACAATTAATGGAGCTGTTTGTTTTTTAAAATTTTCAACATCTTTTTCTGTCCACCAGTTTTGTAAGTTACCGTTTTTGTCATACTGACAGCCCTGATCGTCAAAACCGTGAGTCATTTCGTGACCAATAACTGCACCTATTCCACCATAATTAACTGCATCATCGGCATCTTTATTAAAGAAAGGAGGTTGAAGAATTGCTGCAGGAAATACAACTTCATTCATATTTGGACTATAATAAGCATTAACTGTTTGTGGTGTCATATCCCATTTTGCACGATCTACAGGTTTATCAATTTCTGCTAACATCCTTTTAAATTCGAATTTATTAGCTGCAATAACATTTAACACATAAGCTTGTTTTGAAATTGTTAATGCAGAATAATCTCTCCATTTATCAGGGTATCCAATTTTTAAATTAATAGTTCCTAATTTTTCAATTGCTTTAACTTTAGTTTCCGGGGTCATCCAGGTTAAATTTTGAATGTGTTCTTTCAATGATTCCTTAAGGTTTTTTACTAATTCAATCATTCTGGTTTTAGCTTCGGCGGGAAAGTATTTTTCTACATAAATTTTTCCAACTGCTTCGCCTAAATTTCCACTTGTTGATTCAACAATGGTTTTCCAACGATCTTTCATTTTTGTTCTTCCTGAAAGAACAGTTCCATAGAAAGCAAAACGAGCTTTTTCAAAATCGCTGTTAACGTATGGTGCACAGTCATTAATTAAATTGAAAGTAAAATATTCTTTCCACTCATTCATAGGAACAGATTTTATCATTTTACCAATTTCTTTAATAAACTCGGGTTGGTTAATGTTAATTTCTTTTAAATCGGCTTTTCCAATTTGTGTAAAATATGAGTTCCAATCAAAATCTGGTGAAAGTTTTTGTAATTCTGCTACTGGCATTTTATGATACAATTTCTGAGGATCGCGCATTTCTAATCTTGTCATTGATGCTTTTGCCAGACGTGTTTCAATTTTCATAATTCCATCAGCAATTTTAGCTATTTCAGCATCTTTATATTTGCCTGTAAGCTTCATTAAAGTTGAAATATATTTCACATATTCTTTACGAAGCATTTGTGATTGTTCATCGTTACTTAAATAATAATCGCGATCAGGTAAACCTAGTCCACCCTGCATAATTTGAGCAATTACCATATTACTGTTTTTGTCGTCCTGAGAACCATAAAAGTAAAACAACGGAAAAATTTCCATTGAATGAAGCTTTACAATTACATTTAAAACGTCCTTTGAATCTTTCATTGAAGCTATTTCATCAAAGAAAGGGGTTAGTGGTTCAAGTTTTTGTTTTTCTATGTTAATGGTATCTAGACCTGAGGAGTAGAAATCTCCGATTTTTTGAATTTCGCTACCTTGTGTTACATCTTTTGAATTTGCTGCTTGCTCAAATAACTCTTTAAGCATAATAGTGTTATCTTCGTCTAATTTATGAAATGAGCCATAAACAGAAAATTCTTCACCAATAGGATTATTTTTAATCCAGCTACCATTTGCATACTGATAGAAATCGTTACCTGGAGCAACGGTTGTATCCATATTAATTGGATCAATTGATTTTGTTGTCATTTCTTTTGATTCGGTTTGATTTGATGATCCGCCGGAACATCCAGCTAATAAAGCAGCTATGCCAGCAAAGAACAAGAAGTTTATTTTATAATTCATAAAAGATTGTTTTCTCAAAACTAATTAAGTTTTTTATAAATTTTGATAAGAAATAGCATATGCTGATTATTTTTTTTGATTTTTAATAAATGGGGTTGAAAATGCTATTCAGCGTAGTTACAAACTACGCTGAGATCAGCGAATATTATTCAGCGTAGTTACAAACTACGCTGAGATCAGGGTAATAATTAACCGCCGAATCTTGGATTCACTACATTATTATAAATAGATCCGAAGGTGTAGCTTAAACCAATACTAAAATAATAGCTAAAACTTGTAGCAAGTTCTTTCTGTCTAAGTAGCATTTCTTCCTGAGTTGCACCGCTTTTTGGTAATGATAATTGATTTCTTATAAAAGAATATGAACCATAAATATTAAAAGATAACCCTTTAACAATGCGAATTTTTGAATCTATATAAGTATTCAAACTGTTTTTTGTAAAGTCATGAAAATAGTTTTGTCCATTAATAGAAATTGATATATTTCCCCATTTTTGAATAGTGTTAAGTGTAATATTTAAGCTTTGTGTGTAAAGCTTTTCATTTATTTTATTATAAATGGTTGTGTCTAAATAATCATAATGTTTATATCCAATTGTATATCTGATGGTGAATTGTTTTCTTGAAGATTCTGTGTATGGAAAAATATTATATTCTAATGCAGGGTATACAAAATATCCTAATTTGATATTACTATAGGTAGAATAATTTGATCCAACAGTTAAGCCTGCTGACCAATGATTTGTGATACTTTTAACAATAAGCGCAGATGAGTAAAGTGATTTACTTGTTGAATATATTGTAGTATCGCTCATTTCAAATCTTTGTTTATAATAATTATGTCCAATATAAATATCATATTTCCATTTTTCAGTGACTCTGTTTATTTGCAAATTTGAATTTATACTTGCTGAATTATATAATTGTTCTGCGTTTAACCATGCCGAAGAACCTAAAGTAAATACCCAACTATCCCATTTATCTTTAACTTCAGTAGTATCAGCAATAGATTCATATTTTATTGAAATATTTTTAGCTAATTTAGTTTTAGCAACATATCTAAGAAGGCCCAATTGTAAATTATGAAGGAAATCGTTTCTTATTTCAAAAGTTGTATTATTTGCATTCGTAGAGAAAATAATTGTATCAATCATTCCAATAAGTTCTTTTTGACCAGTAAAAAATAATTTATATTCTTGACCACTACTTCCAGTACTTTGAGATGAAACAAGTACATGTACTTGAGCATCCTTTGGATCGCGAACATAATTAACATATAATACTTCTTTTTTAATAAATGCTAAATCGCAATCGTTACATTCAATAAATAATTTTAGTGCACCTGTCCGATTTACTTCTTTCTCTGCACTTTGTGAGAACAAATGTCCCGATAAACATATATATGTTAATAACAATATTATTTTCTTCATGTTAAATTTGTTTGCAACAAAAATAACAAAGAAAACATCAAAATATTGTTAAAAAGTGGTAAATAAATTATTTGCTTAAAATACTTTGAATCGGAATTGTAAAAATAAACTCAGCACCTTTGCCTGTTTTACTTTCAACCCATATATTTCCGTTATGTGCTTTTATAATTTTTTTAGAGATAACAAGTCCTAATCCGGTGCTTTTTTCATTACCAGTAGGTACTGCAGAGCCACGATTAAATGGCTTAAATAAATTGCTGATTTCATTATTCGCAATGCCTGGTCCGAAATCTTTAACTTTTGTTAAAATGGTATCATTAAAGAAATGACAGTATATTTCAATCTTAGAATTATTGTTACTGAATTTTATAGCGTTACTTAATAGATTATTAATTACCTGTTCAATTTTGTTTTGATCTATTAGTAATTTAATTGGGGTACAGTTACTAATTAAATCTAATTTAATACTCTTTTTATTTGCAATAACCTGATTAATTTCGATAATTGCTTTTAAGAAAGCGGTATATTCAACCTCAGCTAATCTTAATCTTGATTCTTCAGCTTCAAGTGTAGAAAAATCGAGCAAGTCGTTTAGTAATTCGATTGAAAATTTACTAGAGTCCTTAATAATATTTATAAATTCTGTAGTTTTTTCTGGGCTATATGCATTTGATTTATCTAGTAGTACATCTGCAAACGAGTATATTGCTGTAATTGGATTTCGTATATCGTGTGCTGCAATTTGTATTATTTCGTTTTTGAATTTTAATAATTCTTCTAATTTTTTTCTTTGTTCAACTTGTTCGGTTATGTCATCAATAATAACAAGTTGCATTTCTTCATTTTTGTAATGAACAAGTTTATTTATAAATGTAAAATGCTTTTTAGTTTTAATATTTTTAATTTCAAATTCTCTACTTATTTTTTCTTTTAAAACTTTATCTCCAATAAATCCTTTAATAAAATTATTTCGGAATGCACATTTTTCGCATGCTGTAGTATGGCCACAAATTTGTCCTTCTTTAAGCTGAAACTCACAACCTATTACTTCTCCACATAATTTATTTAAGGAATTAAATTCATCAGCTTCAAACAGGTTTTTGAAAGCATCATTAAAAAAGTGTATTTTGTTATTTTTGTCAATTACAAAAATTGCAGAAGGAATATTATTAAACAATGCCCACAAAAACTCGGATGATTCGCTGGGAGTTATGTTTTTATTTTCCATCAGTTAAATTTGAATTATTATTTGTTTTTCGACTGCCCTGATATAGATGATACTCCTGATAAGTACATTCTATTGGCCCGTTAAACAGTTTAACTTTTTTAGAAGACTTAAGACCTATAGATTTTGCTGCTTCGTTATCCATAGAAAGAATAACTGCTTTAAAACCCATATACTGATGTTTTAAATGAGAACCAATACTGTTATAAAAAGCATAAATATCTTCAATTTGTAATCTTTCGCCATAGGGTGGGTTGCAAATTAATAAACCTGCAGATTTTGGCTGAATAGAATCAAAAAAATCTTCTTTTTTAAATGTAATATAATCTACCATTCCGGCATTTTTCGCATTGTTAAAAGCAAAGTCAATCATTTCGGGATTTAAATCTGAACAAATTATTTCAGCTTCTGAAGGTATAATATCCGCATTAGCTCTTTCTTTTACCCATGTTAAATCTTTTACATCAAAAGAATTCCAACTCATGAATGAATAATATTTTCTATTAAACCCCGGTGGAGTGTTGGTTGCAATATATGCAGCTTCAATTGGAATTGTTCCTGAGCCACACATTGGGTCTATAAGCAAAGATTTTTTATCCCATTTTGAAATTAACAACATTCCTGAAGCAAGAACTTCATTTAACGGAGCTTCGCCAGTAAATTTTCTATAACCTCGTTGGTTTAATGTCTTTCCCGAGCTATCTAACGAAATAGTAACATTATCCTCATAAATGTGAACATTTATAACAATGTCAGGATCAATCTTATCTACTGATGGTCGAATTTTAAATTTATCTCTGAATTTATCAACAACTGCGTCTTTTGTTTTTTGAGCAAGAAAACCAGTATGCCTGAAGTTATTTGAGTATGCAGATACATCAATGTAAATTGATTTTCTGTAATCAAAGTATTCATCCCACGCTATTTCGTATATTTTGTTATATAATTCAGTTTCGTTAATTGCTGTAAATTCAGAAATGGGCCAGATTATTCTTAATGCGGTTCTTAGACAATAGTTGGCTCTGTATAATTCTGCTAAATTACCTGTAAAAGCAACAGCTCTGCGAAGAATTTTAACGTTCTTGAAATTTTGTGATGTTAATTCTTCAGCAAGAATTTCTTCGAGTCCGGCAGATGTTTTTGCAATAAATTTCATTTTTTACTTCTGATTTTTAGCTATTTTACGAGTAAGTTTTGCAATAACATGCTTTCCGCATTTTTCGCTAAGGGTAGTACAAATATTATCATCAAGTTCTTTATATCTGTATTCCGAATTATCCTTATTTGCTCCAAAAACATAGTCGCCAAAATTTCTGTTATTTGATATTTTTTCATCTTTTAATGCTGATGAACTCCATTCACCAAGCATTTTTTCTCTCTTACCAGTATATAATTTAAATGTAGAACCTGCTTCACAGCTACTTAATTGAAATGTTTTTCCGTTATATGGTGAAGCTGCATCGTTTACAGTTTCTGAATTAGTAGATTCTCTGACATAAAAACTTGAAATATCCAATATAAAATCTGCACTTTGTTTTTCATTTTCGGTTATTTCAAGATTATAATATCCTGATTCGGATTTTAAACCTTGAATAAAAGCATTTTTATATTCTTTCCAATTGGTTTCTTTTGCATATTTGCCATCAAAAAAAGTATTTACTTTAGTATCAGAAGTAAAGTTTATGTACATTATTGATTTTGTTTTTAATGGCTTGCCAATATAACACCCATACAAACAAAGAATTATAAACAAAGTGCTAATTGAAATTATTTTCATATTATTTATAATTTAATCTGAAATTTCTGCTAATATCCATAATCCGGTACGAATTTCAATCAAAAATCGGTTATTGTCAAATATTTTATCAAAAAAAGACATAAATGGCAGGTCGTTAACGTATATATTATTTGAACTAATTTTCCCTAAACTTATAATTTGTGTAACAGGAAAAAAATGTTGTTTATTTCCTGTATTGCAATAAATCGATTTATTGAAATTCTTATGAAATACTTTTTTTACAACCTGAGATGAAGTAGAAGTTGAGTATATAGTTATATTCTGATAAATGCTGTCATTCGAATAATGATATGAGATATTTGTAATTGGACTGGCATCAGAAATTGCAATACTTTGAATTAAACGATTATCGAAAATGTATTTATATTCATTTGGAATAAAGAAACTTCCGGAAGATTTTTCTATTTCTTCTTTTTTGAGGTTGTCAGATTCTGCAAAACTCCATTCGTAATTACTTGAAAATCCATCAGCATTGAAATTACTTTTATGAAAAATAAATTTGATTTTTCTGCTAGGAATAGGATAGTTTACAAAAAGGAGGCTATCAAACTTTTCTGCAAAACAGATAGTAGTAACCTTAAATTCTGCAATTTTAGAATGATTTATGCAAACTGCATCAGAATCTTTGGCTAATGATAAAATAGACTCCTGAGCTTGTAACAGATTAGAAAATGTTAGAAATAGAAAGACTAGCTTATGCATTATTTTTTGTGCACTGGCTTAACTTTAGAAGTATCTGCAGGGAAAATAACCATTGAATCCTTTTCTTCAAGAATTTTATGTACAGGATCACGTTCTTCAATGATTTTAGGAGTTACATTATTGTTACAAGATAATACAATAACAAATAATATAAGTAGGAGTGAGGTTAATTTAAAATATTTCATAAATAATAGTTAACAAGAAAAATTATTCGCCAAATTTATCTTCGGCTTCTTTTCTTGCCTTTTCTTTACTTTTAGTACTTTCTTCAGATTTTACAACAGAAGTTTTACGAAAAACTCCCTCTAGTTGGAAACCAGGAGTTTTATATCCTCTTTCGTCTTTTTTGTCTGTAAAATATACCTTTCCCATTAATTGGTAATTAATACCCATTTCAGGATCAGTTAAAAGACTGTCATTAGGGTTTTTAGTAAGATAAATAGAGAAGTTAGAAAATCCCCATTGTCTGAATTTCCACATACAATCCCATTCTTCAGCATCTATTTTATCATCTGTACGGTAAATTACAATATCAGCTTTTGCAATATCATCAACTACCAATAATACAAGATTAGCATCACCAGGGTGGGTCATTTCAATTACTGTCTGAGCCTTTAAAATATTAGAAAAGTTAATAAAAGCTATGACTAATAAAATTAATAAGCTGGTTCTCATGATTCTAAAGTGTAATAGTTTATTTCTAACATACAAATATATTAAAAAACGATAATAAAAGAAAAAAAGTTTATCAGAAAAAAATTAACAGCTACAATTTTTGTCGCATTTTCCCTGTCTTTTTGAATTTGGTTTAAATGAGTTGTAAATCATAAAAACTGAAGCTAATATTGCCGCAAGGACTATCGTTATTGTAATAATATCAAAAATCATAGATTAAAAGAGATTTCCAATTATTTGTATTAAAAATGCTAAAAACCATGCAAGTGCTGTTGAGTAAAAAACTGTAAATGCTGCCCATTTCCATGTCCCGGTTTCTTTTCTAACTGCTGCTATTGCAGCCACACATGGAAAATACACTAAAACAAAAACTAAATATGATAAAGCGGTTAATGGATTAAATAATTTTTGTTCAGAATTAGAGTCAATTGTAGCATTTCTAAGTTTGTAAATTAAAGTCTGATTATTTAATCCAGGGGCTCCATCAGCCTGAAATAGGACTCCTAACGTACTTACAACAATTTCTTTTCCGGTTATTCCGGCAACTAAACTAACACTCATTCTCCAATCGAAACCCAAAGGACGCATAACAGGCTCTATAAATTTCCCAATTCTTCCAATATATGAGTTTTCGAGGTGCTCGGCTTTCATTTTATTGTTGATATTTCTTATTTCATCGTTAATAAAATTAACATTCGAAGTATTTGACTTATTTATTAACTCTTTTTCTAATTTTTGTTTTATTGAAAGATAGTCTTTAGTGTATTTTGTTTCTCTAGGAAAATAGCCTAAAGCCCAAACAATAATTGCAGCTACTAATATTACACCCGACATTTTCTTTAAGTATTGTGTGGCCTTACTCCACATGTGTTTTGTGGTGTTTCTTAAAGTAGGCATTCTATATGGTGGTAATTCCATAACAAATGGAATATCTTTAGTTCTGAAGAACGTTTTCTTAAAAAGAATTGCCATTAATGCTGCTAAAATAATTCCGAAAATATATATGGCAAATAGCATGTTTCCTGGGTGACTTGGAAAAACAGCTCCGATAATTAAAATATAAACAGGCAGTCGTGCGCTACACGACATAAATGGATTTATTAAAATGGTAAGTATTCTGTCATTTTTGCTTTCTATTGTTCTTGTTGCCATTATTGCAGGAACATTACAACCAAAACCCATAATTAACGGGATAAATGATTTTCCATGTAAACCAATTTTGTGCATTAATTTATCTACAATAAAAGCTGCTCTGGCCAGATAGCCGGTATCTTCCATTAATGAAATAAAGAAAAATAGTATTAAAATATTTGGCAGAAAAACAATTACACCGCCAACTCCATGAATTACACCGTCAATCAATAAGTCTTTAAATGAGCTGGCTGCAAGATTGTTATCAATCCAATTACCGAATAAATTAACCAGACTGTCAATCCAACCCATTGGATATTTTCCAAGCGTAAAAGTTGCCTGAAACATAATCCACATTATTACTATAAATAAAGGAAAGCCAAATATTTTATGTGTTAAAAAACTATCAATTATTTTTGATCTGTTTTTGTTTGTATTAGTTCCACCTTTGTATGTTTCTTTTAGAGCACCTGCAATAAACCCATATTTTGCATCGGTAACAAGTGTTTCACTATCTTCTTTTAAATTATTCTCGAGTAAATCTATGCTTTTGCATACTATTGATAAAATCTCTGCTTTATTTTCGCAGCTTTCAATTAGCTGATTTACATTTTTATCTTTTTCTAATAATTTTATAGCTAAAAACCTTGAGGAAAATTTATCTGTAAGACTGTTGTTAATTTTTATTTTTTCCTGAATTAATTTAATTCTTTCCTCAATATTGTGACCGTAATTTATGTGGATATGTCTGTAATATGGTTCATTATCTTCATATAATTCTATTACTTTATCCATTAAATGGTAAATGCCTCTTCCTCTTGAGCTGACAGTAGGAGTAACAGGAAATCCAACCATTTTACCAAATTTCTCGAAATCAAATTTATCCCCTTTCTTTTCCAGCTCATCATACATATTTAAAGCTATTACAGCTTTTATATCCATATCTATTAACTGAGTTGTTAAATAAAGGTTTCGTTCTAGATTAGAGCTATCTATAACATTAATCACAATATCTGGGAATTCAGAAAAGATATAATTTCTTACATATAGTTCTTCAGGTGAGTATGCAGATAGTGAATATGTACCGGGAAGATCAACTATTTTTATTGTATAACCTTTATGTTTAAATTTTGCAGATTTAGCATCAACAGTAACACCACTATAATTTCCAACGTGTTCCTGAGAACCTGAGGCATGATTAAACAGAGTAGTTTTTCCACAATTTGGATTGCCTACTAATGCAATATTTATTGTTTTACCTTTCTCACTTGCTTTTTGTAAAAGAAATTCTTCGTTTACAAGATTTTCAGTTTCGTGTTCTTCAATATTATTGATTATTTCTAATTCTGTTATTACTTCAATTAGTGAGGCTTCTGAGTTTCTTAACGAAACTTCATAACCCATAATTTCATATATAACCGGATCTTTTAAAGGGGCTCGTTTTATTAATTTGACTTTTTTGCCTTTAACAAAGCCCATCTCTGTAATTCGCTTACGAAAAGCTCCACGCCCTTTTATCTTAACTATAATTGCCTGTTCGCCAACCTGTAAATCAGAGAGTATCATTATTTAGATTAAATAAACGCAAAGGTAAGGTTTTTTATCTTATTTAGTACTTAAATTAATGATGTATTTTAGTAATTCCGTCAAATAAAAAAAATATAGCTATTAAAAATTAATACTTTTGTAATGTTAAAAAAATGGAAGATCATAATATACATAATAAAATTAATGAGTTATTAGGACAAACTCCTGATAAATTTCAAATAATTGAAGAAAATATACCTATTGATATACAGGTTGAATATTTTGATTATTCAAAAAGAGTTAGGGAAGAGTCCGATTATGAGAATGTTATGATCGTCAAGGATTTGTTATTTAATCCTTTAACTGTTTTGCCTTTAAAAAAGGAGATATTATCAAAACTTGCATTTATAGATAAACCCGAAGCTTACAGAACTATTGAAAAGTATTTATTAAATCCGGATAACGATTTAGAATATTGGGCAAAACTGGCATTGTTAGAAAATAAAATGCTTTTGGAAAGTTCGATTTTAGAACAAAATCATATATTAATTTCATCTGGATTAGGTGGAAAAAACAATAAGTTAAGATACTTTTTAGTTGTCTTTTTAAAGGAAGGTTTTTTGTTTGATGAAATGCGTAAAAAAGTAGTATTAAATGAGTTTGACGTAGTTTTAAAAAAGAATCACTGTAATACTGAGCAATTAAAATTTTATAAATATTTTTTTACTTTAACAGTTCTTGTACCACTAGATGTTTCACTTAAAAATGCCTTTGTTACTGCTATTGATGAATGTAATCAGTTTGGTGGTTTTTTAATGGATAATTATATTGTAACTAATGTTAAAAAATTAAATGCTAAAGAAATAAAGGATTTTATAAGCCGACAATCAAAAGAAAATAAATAATGAATAATATTGTAAATGTTGCAATACAGGCTCTACCTGTAAGTAAAACAAATCATCCGTACAACATTGTTGATAAAGCAATAGAAATTATCCATAATTCAGGATTAACATATAAGGTTTGTCCATTTGAAACTGTGGTAGAAGGAAAGCTTGATGTAATATTACAACTTATTGCAAAAATTCAGGAGGTTTGCTATTCTGAAGGAGCTGAAACAATGATGATGTATATTAAAATACAATCTTCAGCAATTAATGATGTTCTTATTGAAGATAAAATGAAGAAATATAGTTAGCTAAATTATTTTTTAGCTTCTAAATCATCATAACTAATATTTGAGAAATCAGAATTTTGAACTTCTGAATTTGGAGGAGTTGATGATTGTTCATCATTTACTTGCTCATCTTGAGTAAAATTATTATTTTTTATAAAATTAATAACATCATCTAAACCATCTGCAAATTTCTCAAAATCTTCTTTATATAAAAATAATTTATGCTTTTCGTAGTACATTTTACCATCGGGAGCAATTCTTTTTTTACTTTCGGTAATAGTTAAATAGTAATCATCTTTTCTTGTTGATTTAACATCAAAAAAGTATGTTCTCTTACCAGCTCTTACTGCTTTAGAATAAATCTCTTCACGATCATTCTGTAGATTTTCCTCATTTCTTTCGTAACCTTCCATCATCTTAATTTTTTACTGTTAATTGCATTAGGTTCCAACATAGGCAAATATAAATTCTTTTTATAAAGCTTGCAATGCTTTTTGTATTTTTTTATTAGTAAGCATGTTAATAATTCCGAATAAATAAATTGCAAATAAACGGTAATAGATATAATAATTTGAGTACTTTTGCAGCCTGTAAATTTAAAGGTTCTTAAATAATTATGTTAAGCCGTAGACTATTACGAATCAAAGTGATGCAAGTGTTGTACGCATTCTTTCAACGCGACAATCACGATATGCAGTTAAGTGAAAAAGAGCTCTTTCATAGTATTCATAAAGCATATGAGTTGTATCATTACCTCATGTTACTTATTATTGATGTACGCGATTACAGTGCCGATAAAATTGAAATGGCAAAGAATAAAATGCGTCCAACTGATTATGATTTAAATCCTAGCGAAAGGTTTGTTAATAACAGAGTGTTAATGCAAATTGAGCAGAATAAAAATTTTAAGAAGTTTTTAAATGATTATAAATTCTCATGGGTAAATTATCCAGAGTTAGTTAAAAAAATATATATTGAGGTTTCTGATTCTGAAAGTTTTAATAAGTACTCAAAGGGTGCTGAACCTGGTTATAAAGAAGATAAACAGATTGTTATAGATATTTTTACAAATTATATTGCTAACAACGAGGAACTATTTTTATCATTAGAAGAACAAAGCATTTATTGGAATGACGATGTTGAATTTATTATTAGTATGATAAATAAATCAATTGGTAGTTTTAAAGAAAATCAGAGCGAAATAGAACCTTTAGCATCACTTTATAAAAATGATGATGATATAGAATTTGTAAAAACTTTATTCAGAAAGACAATTGTAAACCATGATGCAAATGTTGAGTTAATTAGTAAGTTTACTAAAAATTGGGAGATAGAGCGTATTGCATTTATGGATATGTTATTAATGGAAATGGCGCTTGTTGAAGCAATTGAAATGGATTTTATTCCTACCAGAGTTACATTAAATGAATATATTGAAATATCAAAATTCTATAGTACTGAGCGAAGCAGCGTTTTTATTAATGGTATTTTAGATAAAATTTTCACAAACTTAAAATCAGAAAATAAAATTGTAAAAAAGGGCAGAGGTCTTATTGGTGAAGACAAAGTTCAGAATTAACATTTTTTATTTAGTTCATGCTTTAAATCTGATAAATGAAAATTAACTTTGCAAAAAAATAAGCAAATGAAAATAATAAATTTATTAATTATTTCATCTATAGTAATGTTATTTGCATGTAATTCAAGTAATGACAATACTGTAAATAGTGATTTAATAAATAATCCGATTACAGCCTCCGGAAATAATGGAGATACAAGCTTACTTCCTAAATTCAAATGGAATGAGCAGGTTCATGACTTTGGTGTAATAATTCAGGGCGAAAAAGTTGCATATACTTACAATTTTACAAATGTTGGTAAGTCAAACTTAATTATTAGTTCTGTTCATGCCAGTTGTGGATGTACCGTTCCAAAATATGATACTGATCCTATTGCTCCAGGCAAAACCGGAAAAATTGAAGTTGTATTTGACAGTTCTGACAGAAATGGTATGCAAAATAAAACATTAACAGTTTTGGCAAATACCCAACCAAATACTGTTGAATTACATTTTTCGGCAGAAGTTGTTGAACCTGAAAAGAAATAAATTATCTTTAACCTTTTAAATAAATAAAATGAACAATTTACTTTTAGTTTTACTAATGGGTGGCGGAAAAGACCAGAACCCTTTGATGTCACTTCTTCCTTTATTACTTATTATTGTTGTTTTCTACTTTTTTATGATCAGACCACAGATGAAAAAGCAGAAAGAAATGAAAAATTTCAGATCATCATTAAAAGTTGGTGATAAAGTAATTACCTCTGGAGGTATTTATGGTAAAATAGCTGAAATGAGAGACACAACAATAATCATGGAAGTTGAAGACAAAATGCGTATGAAAGTTGATATTGCATCAATTTTCCGTGATTCAAGCGACTTGGAAACAAAAAAATAAATATTGATTGAAATCTGATTTACTCAGGCAATTTAGAAACTTATTTAAAGAAGAAAAGGTCAGGCTAAATAAACGTTTACTGATCTTTTTCTTCTTTCTTGTTTTATCTACTTTTATCTGGACGTTAAATGCTCTTGATAAAGAGTATGTTACTGAGATTAACTATCCTGTTTCCTATTTTAATTTCCCCGAAGATAAAATTGAAACTCTTGATTTGCCGGAGTATTTTACATTAAGGGTTGAAGCTTCCGGTTATTTACTTTTAAAACAAAAAATAGGCAAATCCATTTATCCTCTTCAAATTGATATTTTAAAGTATTTGCCTGAGATTTATTTGGCTGATACAGTAGGTTTTGTTATCAGAACATCTTCATTTAGGGAAACTATTGAAAACCAGCTTTCAGATCAAATAAAAATTATTGAAATAAAACCAGAATCAATAAAATTTTTATTAGCAAAAAAGGTTTCAAAAGCAATTGTTGTAAAACCAAATATTAAATATAAACTTCAAAAGCAGCTTGTTTTAAAGGATATAATTACTATTAGTCCCGAAAAAATTATCGTAAGTGGACCAATAAATATATTAGATACTTTAAATTTTATTTCAACAGATTTAATTGATCTAGGTGTTATTTCAGAATCAATTAATGAAGTTTTAACATTACAATCGATTAAAAATCTAACTTATTCATTTAATAATGTTAATATTAAAATTGATGTAGAAAAATTTACCGAATCTTCAGTTGAAATTCCGGTCACTGTTATGAATATTCCAGATTCAATTAAAATTCAGTTATTTCCTGAGAAAGTTAAAGTTTATTATTGCATTGGTTTAAGTAAATATAATTTTATTAACCCCGCGCAATTTGCTGCTGTTGCCGATTACAATGAAATAAAAGAAAGTAATGCCAAAAAATTAACTGTATTAATCAAAGAGTTTCCGTCAAATGTGTTTAATTTAAAGGTAAGCCCCAGAACAGTTGATTTTATAATTAAAACTCAGAAGTAATGATTTCTGTAGGTTTAACAGGTGGAATTGGCAGTGGAAAATCAGTTGTGGCTGATATGTTCAAAGTACTTAATATTCCTGTTTACAATTCCGATATAGAAGCAAAAAATATTATGGAAACTAATTCAGAAATTAAAACTGAATTAGTTAAACTATTAGGAAATGAAACCTATTTAGAAAATAAAATTAACAGACCATTTATTGCATCAAAAATCTTTTCCGATTTAACTATAAGAAATAAGTTAAATGAAATTGTTCATAAGTATGTATTTGAGGATTATAAGGTATGGGCAGAATCTAATATATTATCGAAATTTGTATTGTTGGAATCGGCAATATTATTTGAAACCGGTAATGCCGGATTTAATAAATTTAATATATTAGTAGTTTCGTCTAAAGAATTGAAATTTAAAAGATTGAAAGAAAGAGGAATGGCTGAAGCAGATATATTACAAAGAATGTCAGCACAATGGTACGATGAAAAAACTATTGAACTTGCTGATTATGTGGTTTATAATAACGAAAATGATTTTATTTCAAAGCAGGTTTTATCAATATATGAGAATATAATTTCACGAATAAATAATTAAAATTTATGAAGTTAGGTAAATGGATAGGAGGTGGATTAGGTTGGGCATTCTTTGGTCCAATTGGAGCACTATTCGGTTTTGCCATTGGTGCTGTGCTCGATTCAGGTGAAGTAAGGGTACAAAAGACTACCCAAACCACACGAGGTGATTTTACATTAAGTCTTATTGTTCTTGTTGCAGCTGTTATGAAAGCTGATGGCAAAGTTTTAAAAGTTGAACTTGACTACGTAAAGAAGTTCTTTATTCAAAGTTTTGGAAGCGAAGAGGCTAAAGAAGCATTAAAAATGCTGAAGGATTTGTTGGATAAAGATATTCCTGTTTATGAAGTTACAGGACAGATTCGTCAATTTTTAGATTATTCGTCAAGATTACAATTATTGCATTTTTTATATGGAATTGCACAGGCCGACGGACATGTACATGAATCTGAAAGAATACTTATTCAGGATATTGGAATAGGAATGGGGCTTTCAAATGAAGATGTAGGCTCAGTTGTTGCTATGTTTTCTAATAATATTGAATCAGCATATAAAGTACTTGAAATTGAACCAAACGCTTCAAATGAAGAAGTTAAAAAAGCATACAGAAAACAAGCTCACATTCACCATCCTGACCGGGTTAGCTATTTAGGAGAAGAAATACAGAAGAATGCAAAAGAAAAATTCCAAAAAATAAGTGATGCTTACGAAAAAATAAAGAAAGAACGGGGCATGGTTTAAATGTTAATAAAATCATTGTTGTTTAAGGGAATTTTTAAGTTCAACTTTTTACCTTTGTACAAAAACTGAATAAATATAATTATGGATTTGAAAGGAATTATGGCAATATCAGGTTATCCTGGTCTTTTTAAAATGGTATCTCAAGCTAAGGGAAGTATTATTGTTGAATCTCTGATAGATGGAAAGAGAATGCCGGCATTTAACTCTTATAAAATTAGTTCTTTGGAAGATATCGCAATATTTACTGAGGAAAAAGAAATTCCTTTAACTGAGGTATTTAAAAAAATGCTTGTTACATATGAAAACAAGCCATCTGTTGATCCAAAAGCTTCAAATAACGATTTAGTTAAAGCTTTCTCGGTTATTCTTCCTGATTATGATAAAGATAAGGTTTATGTTTCTGATATTAAGAAAGTGTTTTCATGGTATAACATGCTTTTAGCAAAAGATTTACTAAAAGATGAGCCTGAAAGTGAAAAGAAAGAAACCGAAGAAGTGACAGAGGAAGTTGCTAAACCAAAAGCTAAAAAAGCAGCTGCAAAAACTGCTACTCCTAAAGATTTAAATAACGTTAAGACAAAAGCTGCAAAGCCAAAAACTATGTCTAAGCCTGCTGTTGTTAAGAAAAGTAGCAGCTCAAGCTCAGGGAAAGTATAGCAAATAAAATATTTAATTTTAATAGTCATCTGTAGTATCATCTAAAGATGACTTTTTTATTTTATGGAATTAGTAGTGAAGAGTCGCCATAGCTCAAAAATCTGAAATCATTTTTTAAAGCATAGCTGTATATTTTTTTCCAGTTATCTCCGACTAAAGCAGAAACCAAAGCTAATAATGTACTTTTTGGTTGATGAAAGTTTGTTATTATACCTGAAATTATTCTGAATTTATAACCGGGTGCAATCATTATTGAAGTTGAAGCATTAATGCTATCAATGCAATTAGTAATCATGTAATTTTCGATTGCTTTTAATGCGAACATGGTGTCTGTTTTTGCATTAATACCATATGCGTCCCATTGATTTACAGTAAAATGAATAGATTCTACTTCGTTGGCAATTAAATTTCCTATAATGTATAAACTTTCTAAGGTTCTAACTGAAGTTGTACCAACGGCAATGATATTCGGGTAGTGTTTTATTAAATTATGAATCAGTTTTAATGAAACCTGAAAATGCTCGGTATGCATTTTATGAGTTCCCAAAGTTTCACTTTGTAATGGTCTAAAAGTTCCGGCTCCAACATGAAGAGTTAAGTAATCTGTATTAATTCCCTTTTTTGTTAAACTGTTAAACTCATTTTCTGTAAAATGCAAACCTGCTGTTGGTGCGGCTACAGATCCGTCAATTTTTGAATATACCGTTTGGTAACGCTTATTGTCACTTTCTTCAGGTTTACGGTTTAAATATGGTGGAATAGGTATCTCGCCACAAATTTCTATTAATTCTGCAAAACTTATATTGTTAGTCCATTCAAATTCAATAATATGTGAGCTTTGTTCAGATTCTATCAGTTTTGCTTGTATTCTTATAATTTTACTTTTGTAACTTATATCTTTTGTTAAAATTTCTGATTTCCATTTTTTTAAGTTTCCAACCATGCATTTCCACTGACATTTATTAGTTTGTGCAAATGCAACGGCATATTCAGCAGGATAGTGAGGCTCAAGACAAAATATTTCGATTCTGGCACCAGTTGACTTATTAAATTCAATTCTTGCATGAATAACTTTAGTATTATTAAAAACTAATAAACTGCTTTCGGGAATATAATCAGATAGTTGTGAAAAATTATTATGAGAAATTTCACCGTTTTTATAAACTAGTAATTTAGATTGATTTCTTTCTGTTAATGGAAATTTTGCAATTCTTTCATCTGGTAAGTCGTAGCTGAAAACCGATGTAGCAATATTACGCGGGTCATGCATTGTCATAGACTGCAAAAATAACTAACTTTATGGTTTAAAATTTATACTATGGCAATTTGTGTTGGCGATACCGTTAGATTTTTAAATGATGTTGGCGGTGGCAGAGTTACAAGAATTAAAGACAAAACAGCTTACGTTCTTATAGACGAAGGATTTGAGGTTCCTGTAAATGTTTCGCAATTAGTAATTATCAATAAAAATTCTGACAGTACTAAAAGTGATACTAAGAAAGATGAAAAAATTCAGACTAAAAAATTTACTGATTTTCAGATAAATTATAATTACTCTGAAAGAGAGGAAAACTCATTTGAAGAAGAATTTGAGGAAGATAAATTAACTGATAATAAGAAATATAGCTCAGATAAAACTATTAAGGAATTTAAAAAGAGCACTTCAAAACAAGATGATAAATTCTTTATAGCATTTGTTCCAGAAAAAGGTAAAAAAGATGGTGAAGAGGGGGTAAGTCTCTATTTGATAAACGATTCTGAATTTAGTTTGCTTTATTCTATAGGAATTTGCGAGGGAGATGAGCATGCTTTACTTGATGCAGGTCAGGCAGACAGCTATGAGAAAATAAATATCTCTAGAATTGCTAAGGAATCATATCCTGCTTTAAAAAGTATAACTGTGCAGGCAATTAAATTTAAAAAGGGAATTTACAACAGTGAAAATGTAATTGATGAAGAACTTAAAATAAAGTCATTTAAATTATTAAATAACAGTAGTTTTAAAGATAATGAATATTTTGATTTTAGTGCATGGCTAATTCAGCTCGAGACTCAATTTACAGATGAAGAAAAAGAGAAACCAACTTTTAAAAATATTTCAGATATTCTTTTAGAAAAGGAAATTGTTGAACCGGATTTATCAAAGAAATTCAAGAAAAGACCTGAACCTGTTTTGATTGAAGTCGATTTACATATTAACCAACTTGTTGATCAAATAAAAGGTATGTCAAATTCTGAGATGTTGGAAATTCAACTTGGAAAATTCAGGTCAGAACTCGAGAATGCAATACAGGATAAAACAATAAACCAGATTGTATTTATTCACGGAATAGGAAACGGAACTCTTAAAATGGCTTTAAGAAAGCAACTTGACGATCTGTATAAACATTTGCAATATCACGATGCTTCATTTCAGGAATACGGGTATGGAGCTACATTAGTGATAATACGTAGATAGTATAGTTCAAAGTTATTAGGTTATTAGTAAAATGTTAGTTTAACTAATAACCTATTAACTTAATAACTTGATTTTTTAGAACTTTACTTCAGGAACTTTTTCAGCACCAGCTGCTGCTTTAAAATATGCTTTGGTGTCAAAATCAAATAATGATGCAAAAATATTACGTGGGAATTTTCTTATGGCAACATTGTATTCCATTGTAACTTCGTTAAAAAGACTACGTTCAGTAGCAATTTTATCTTCAATCTGACTTAGTTTTGATTGTAACATTAAGAAATTCTGGTCGGCTTTAAGATTTGGATATTGTTCAACAACAACCATAAGTTTTTGTAAACTTGATTTTAATTCACCCTGAGCCTGCTCGAATTTTTGTAACGATTCCTCGTTAAGATTTTCAGGACTTATAGTAATTGAAGAAGCTTTTGAACGTGCTTCAATTACACCTGTTAAAGTTGTTTGCTCATGAGTTGCATATCCTTTTACTGTAGAAACCAAATTATTAATCAGGTCGGCTCTATATTGATATTGAGTTTCAACCTGTGCCCATTGCTTGTTAACCAATCCTTCACGTTCTACTAAACCATTATAGTACTGGTATGATACAAATGATACAATAATTAAAAAAACAACTATTATACTAATTAGTAAAGTAGCGCCAAGGCAACCTGCACCTTTGGTTTTTAAGTTTTTGTCGTATTTGTTTTGTAATTCTTCCATAAATTTTGGGATTTAAAAATATTTAGCGAAGTTAGTGAAAACAACTAAAATATTACATAATTTTACAGTGAGAAACCCTAAAATTTCATAAAATGGATAATAAAGAAAAAGTATTAACTGCATTGAAAAAGAGTGGTAAACCTTTAAAAGGTGGTGAAATTGCTGAATTAACAGGAATAGATAAAAAAGAAGTTGACAAAGCAATTAAAGGACTTGTAACAGAAGGAAAAGTTGTATCACCACAACGGTGTTTTTATGCTCCAAAATAGTAAAAAATAAAAGCTCAGATTTGAGCTTTTATTTTTATGATTTGTTATATAATTCTAAATATTTAAAAATCTGTAAATAATAATTTAGTTTTGTAGCTAATTTATTGTACCTTTGTAGCAATGGTGAACTGTCAATTTTAATTTATTGAATATTGTGAGCTTGCCGTTTAATAATTATTCATTTAAACATTTAAGTATTAAGAATGGCAAAATCTCAGCAAACTTTCAACAAAAGCGAAAAAGAAAAGAACAGACAAAAAAAGCGTAAAGACAAAGAGCAAAGAAAAGAAGAACGAAAAGCAAATGCTGGAAACGGAGACCTAAACAGCATGATTGCATATGTTGATGAAAACGGAGTAATTACATCAACACCACCAGATCCAAACAGAAAAATTAAAGTAAAAGCTGAGCATATTCAAATTGGAATTGCCCGACGTGAAGCAGGAGAAGAAGTATCTTTAATAAGAACTGGAATTGTTACATTTTTTAATGATGCAAAAGGATTTGGGTTTATCAGGGATTCTGTAACACAAGAAAGTATTTTTACTCACATAAATGGTCATGTTGATTCAATTAAAGAAAATAATAAAGTAACATTTCAGGTAGAAAAAGGAAAAAAAGGACTCAATGCAGTTGATGTAAGAGTCGTAAGATAATATAAATACTAATTTAAATTTAAATAAAATGAAAGAAGGAATAGTAAAGTTTTTTAACAACACCAAAGGATTTGGTTTTATAAAACAAACAGACACAGGCGAAGACATTTTTGTACATCAAACAGGGCTTATCGATTCAATTAACGAAAACGATAAAGTTGAATTTGAAGTTGAAAACGGAAAAAAAGGCTTGAATGCTGTTAAAGTAAAGAAAATAGAATAATATTTTATTAAAAATCTATTTGAAAGCCATTCTGAAAAGAGTGGCTTTTTTAATAACTAAATATTGAGTTTATTTGTAATACAATTAGAAGTAAAATATAAAAATATTTATAACAATCTGTGTTATAGCATTAAAGTTATAATCTGTTTGTAAATAGAAGAAATAATTATGAAGGAAAAGATTGCTTTTTTACTATGTCTTTTCATCTTTTTTAATTCAACTTTTGCTCAAAATCAAAGATATTACCAGCAATATGAGGAAATTTTATCTGAACTTAATAATCATAATATTTTTAATGCAATTGCATTAATTGATAATTTTCTTAAAGAATACCCTCAGGAAAAACCAATGTATTTTAATCGCGGTATAGCTAAATTTCAATTAAATCAGGTAAATGCTGCTATAATAGATTTTAAGAGAGCTTTAGGAAGTGGGGATTTAGAATTAGATAGTGCAATAAATTTTTATATTTCAAAAGAATATGCTGCTAATGTTTTGGCTGAAGGTTATATGGGTAAAGTTAATCTTCTTGAAGAAAATAATTTAAAACCTGTATTTAGTAAAGCAGATACTTTACGTGGTTTTTTAACACATGAAAGAAAATGTTTTGATGTAACATTCTATAATTTGAAAGTCAGAGTAAAACCTGAAGAGAAAAAAATTATTGGGAAAAACCTGATTTACTTTAATGTTATTGCAAAAACAAAACGAATTCAGATAGATCTCTTTGATAATTATTCTATTGACTCTATTTTATGTAATGGAATCTTTTTAAATTATGAAAGAGATGCAAATGCTATATTTATTGATTTTAATGAAGAATTAAACATCGGTGATAAAAAAATAATTCAGATTAATTATTCTGGTATTCCAAGAGAAGCTCCAAATCCGCCTTGGAATGGAGGCTTTGTATGGAAGAAGAAAAAAGATGTTGATTGGATTGGTGTTTCTTGTGAACATCTTGGAGCAAGTTCTTGGTGGCCTAATAAGGATCATTTAAGTGATAAGCCTGACTCAATGAAAATAACAATTGAAGTTCCAAAAGAATTAATGGCTATTTGTAATGGGAATTTAAGAAACTCTTATTTTTCAGATAGTGAATATAGTGCTTATGAATGGTTTGTATCTTATCCTATAAATAATTATAATGTTACTTTTTATGCTGGAGATTTTTTTCAGTTTGATGAAATTTATACAAATGCAAATAATTCCTATCGTTTTGATTTTTATGTTCATCCTTCTAACCAGTTTAAAGCTGAAAAATATTATAGTAAAACAAAAGATATAGTTGAAACTTTTGAAAAACTTTTTGGAGAATATCCTTTTAAAAATGATGGAATAGCAATGATTGAGTCACCTTTTGAGGGAATGGAACATCAAAGTGCTATTGCTATTGGTGATAACTACGGAAAAATAAACAGGTATGATTTTATAAAAACTGAATATGATTATCTTTTAGTTCATGAAACAGCTCATGAATGGTGGGGAAACGCTGTTGCTATTGGAGATATGGCTGATGCTTGGATTAATGAAGGTTTTGCAACTTATGCAGAATTGTTATTTTTAGAAGAAAAATATGGTTATGATGCATATATTGCTGGAGTTGCAGATGTGATGCAAAACATATTCAATATCTGGCCTATGGTGGGAGAGAGGAATGTAAATGACAATACATTTTTAAGTGGTGATATTTACCAAAAAGGTGCAATAATGCTTCATAGTTTGAGATGTACAATGAACAATGATTCACTTTTTAAAAAACTTATTAAAGATTTTTATAACCAAAGTAAATTCAAGATTAATAGCACTGATGATTTTCTGAACTTTGTTAAGAATTTCACAGGAAAAGATTATTCACCATTGTTAAAAACATTTCTTTATTATGCTGAACCACCATTATTAAGATATTCAGCTGCAATAGAAAACAATGACATTATTTTTAATTATAAATTTGATAATGTTTTACCAGGTTTTGAAATGCCATTTAATGTTTTAACAAATAATAAAAATAGTTCTATAAAATTAATTGGTAATGATAAAATTCAATCAATAATAATTAAAGATGCATCATTATTATATCTTCCAACTGGATTTTTATTTGAGAATAAGATGATTCACAATTCTTTCACTTATTACTTAAATGATTATTTGGAAATAAAAGACATAAGTAATTATAATTATGATAAATTAATTGAAGAAGGTCGTATAATTGAAAAATATAAAGATGGAGAATGGAAATATTATTATCCAAATGGAAAACTGCAATATATTATTAATTATAAATTAGGCTTAATGAATGGGAAATATGAAAGTTATCTTGAAAATGGAGAAAAAGAAATCATGAAATTTTACAAAAATGATACCTTGATTGATTATTGTTATCATTATAAAGATAGTGTTGTCAGTTTTAAAGAATCATTTATTAATGGTACAATAGATACAATTTATTATTTCAAAAATGGTGTTTTAGAATCAAAAGGTAAAATTGTAAATCAAAAGGAAGAAGGAATATGGCAGCTTTTTCATGATAATGGAAAAATTTCTGCAAAGGGAGAATTTATTGATGGTAAATTTATACCCGATACATGGAAATATTTTGACACAAATGGTAATATTTTAAATAAAATTGACACACTTTCAACTGTAAATAAATTACCCGAATATAGAAGTGGGCTTAAAAATCTATATAATGATGTAAGTTTATTTTTGAAATTAACAGAAAATCAGAAACCTAAAGAAAGCGGAACTGCTTATATTAGTTTTCTTATTTCACCGACTGGTGTTGTTTCAGAATTTAAACAAGAGAATGCTTATTCGCCTGAATTTGCAAAAGAAATAATAAATGTTTTAAAATCTTTACCAAGGTGGATACCTGGCT
Organism: Bacteroidia bacterium; assembly: GCA_016218155.1. Taxonomy (NCBI): domain Bacteria; kingdom Pseudomonadati; phylum Bacteroidota; class Bacteroidia; species Bacteroidia bacterium. The sequence continues at coordinate 172,073 of JACREQ010000069.1, read as the reverse complement.
ATTTTAATGGTAACCCCGTATATACAAAAGTTGTTTATCCATTTAAATATACTTTAAAACAAAACTAATTTTTAAGACATTATTATAATATGATGATTAAATGCAAAGCAAATTTCATATATTTTATTTTTTCGTTAAATTTGATTAACACATAATTTAATAAATACACATGAAATTACTTTTTACATTTGTTACAATTACATTATTTTCGATTACCGGCTTTTGCCAACTAAATTGCAATCTTACATATTTAACAACAATCGAAAATTTTGATGTTTACACACATAATCAAAGTGGAGCAATATTATATAGAGCAAAATTTGCTGTTGACGCAGATGGTTGCCCCAGAGCTTATGGTCCAAATGATACCGGGCTCGACTGGACAGCAAATGCAGGTTATCCCGGAAACTGGTGGGGTATTGTTACAGATGTGAATGGTGATCCTATTATTCAGGGATCTGGCGATCCATATCCAGGAATGTATGTGTCAAGTACTTCTTTAGTTCAGTCGGGTTACTCAAATTACAATCCATTACGATACGTCGATTCCGAGAATATTCCTTTTATCGCTTTACCATCATCGCTACAAACATTAGCCAATATTTCAATGGGTGATTTGGTTTATGCAAAAAATACAACTAACGGAAATACTTGTTTTGCATACCTTGCAGATACCGGACCAGGTGGAAAACTAGGTGAAGGATCAATTTATCTTGCAGTAGCATTAGGATTGAATGGTAGTCCCAGAAACGGAGGCACTTCATTACCCATAATTGATTATGTAGTTTTTCCTCAATCGGGTTTGGGACAAGGTACACATCTTACACTTTCACAAATTAACAGTATGGGTTTAACAGAACTAACAGCTGCAGGTGGTACAGGTTTGCCGGATTGTCTTGATTCACCAACACAAACATTAGATTGTAGTGCTGCTATTTCAATAAGTTGCGGAATAATGTATTCCGGTGCCAGTTCAACAGCTTCATCATTAATTGGAACTTACGGTTGTAATACATGGACTGAAACCGGACCTGAAAGGATGCACACAATTATACCAGGTACCAATGGAACAATTACTGCAACAATTTCAAATTTTACAGGAGATCTGGATGTTTACATACTTGGCAGTTGCGATGCCACAAATTGCTTGGGAACTGTTTCTTCATCGTCAGCAACTTATACGGGGGCAATAGCCGGTAATACCTATTATATTGTAGTTGATGCTGATGATGGAAGCGGAAGTGCATACGATTTAGTAGTTAGTTGTCCGGCAACAACTGGCAATAATGAAATTTCTGAAAATAGCTTACTAAATATTGATTTATTTCCAAATCCAACAAATGGATTAATTAATATTGATTCAAAATCTAATATTATTGAAAAAATAATTGTACTGGATCAATTGGGCAATAAGATTGAAACGTTTGATTTAAGAAATAATGAAACTATTAATATTGAGAAATACTCAAGTGGAATTTATTTCTTTAGAATTATTGATTGCAAACATAATTCGACTTTTATTAAGGTAATAAAAGAATAGAGTTGATTTAGAATTGCGTTCGTAAACTCAAAACAAACCAAATTGCAAATATATAATAATCAAAGTATTTCATTATATTTAATTGTCTCATAATTTATATTATGTTAAATAGCTTTATAACGAATTAGATTTAAATTTTATTGTATTCCCCGATTTATTTAGTTGCACTTAGTTTAATCTTGAGCTTATCATACTGCTCTTTTCTTTGTAATCTTTTGTAAATATCCAAAAGGCAAATCATAGTATTTTTATTGCTCCCATCTTGTTCAAGTGCTTTTTCTAATAATGGTGCTGCCTTTTTTATTTCTGATAAAAATATTTCTTTTTCGCTGCTATATTTCTCCTGATTTATATTTAAGTACGAATCTGCAGTTTTTAAATGATTTATAGAACTGTTATAATACATTATTCCTAAATTATATACTGCATCCGGATGATTCGGATTTAATTCTACAGCCTTAATATAGCTTTGCATTGCATCTTTATCTTGTTTTAACTGTGTAAATAAACTTCCCTGCAAATTAAATAATTCAGCCTGAGTTGGGTTCAATTTAGTTCCTTTATTAAGATATTCTAATGCCTCAGTGGTTAATCCTAAATTTAAAAAAAGTTTAACAACGTTTACAATAAGCTGGTATGAATTATTTGGAAAAAGATTAATTCCTTTTTTATATGCCTCAATTGCAGCTGAATTATTCTTTTCTGCTTTGTATGCCTCTGCTAAATAGTTATATACCTCTACTTTTGGATAATTCTGTGAAGCTAGAAGTAATAAATACTTTTTTTCTTTATCGGTATTATTTGAAAGTGCAGCAGAAATTCCTGCATAATAATATGTTTCCTGATTAGTTACAGATGGATTAAGTAAGTTACCAACATCTGCCGAACGTTCAAAAGTAAGTAATGCAACATTATATTTTTGATTATTAAATTCTGTAGCTCCTTTATTAAAGTATAGTTGAGAAAGCAATTTAATTTGTGTAGCTATTTCTTTTGAGAGTTCCTTTTTAATATCAAGCGAACTGGCTTTCATAATTGACATGTATGCAATCTCAATACTTCCGGGGTTCTCAACAGGTTTGCTTGAATATAATAATGAGTTAATCTCACCTCTATAAAGCCATACTTTAGCAACCTTTGAATTTAATGGATCAGCGGCAGCAACATCTATTTCTTTTTTTGCATTAATATAATCTCCTGCTTTTAAAAATTTCTGGTAATTATCAATAGCAGTTTGTGAAAACGCAAATACGCTTAAAAGATTAATAATTAATAAAGTTGTCGCTACCCTAATCATTACAGAAATTTGCTTCATGCTTTTTACGTTCTGTACAGGGCTTTTGATACAATAAAAACCACTTTTCGGGTAAATTATTTATAAAGCTCTTTTTCAATAGCTACAGCTTTTCCTGTTTCGTTCAGTGTTTGATATGCTTTCATTAACATAGTCATTACATTACGATTTTTTGGATCAATTTTATATGCTGCTTCTAAATATGGAACAGATTTTTTAAACAAATACTCATATTCCTGTTTGTTTGATTCAGATCTAGCTTTATATGCTGTAACAGCAGGATTATAGTATAATACACCAAGGTTAAAATTAATATTAAATAATAGCTGATTATCAGTAGTTTTTAATGTTAAAGCTTTTTCATATGTTTTAACTGCTTTATCACGATATTCTACCGAGGTTGCCTGATAACCTTTTTTAGCATAATCTTTTGAAATTGTATTGAAAGCTCCAGCTAAGACAACAAGCATTTTTGTGTTTGTTGGATTTTTAAGAATTGCTGCCTGAATAAATTCAGCCATTTCGCTAACTTTTTTTGCTTTACTGAATACATCTATTGCAGCCATTATAACGTCTGTGTTGTCAGGATAAAGTCTTGCCCCTTTATCTATTACAAGTTTTGACGTAGCTGTATCGCCCATTGACAATAATAAATCGGAATAATAAATATAGCCTAATGGAATTCCAGCCTGTTTAGCTTTTTCAATATTAGGCTCGTTTACTAAAACAACCTGAGAATAATATTTTTTTGCTTTCTCTTTATCTCCAGTCTTTTGAGCGCAATAACCAGTATAAACAATTATAGAATTTTTGTTTATTTTACTTGTTTCAATTAGATGATCAACAATTGCCTGATCGCTTCCTAATGTTTTTACCGATTCAAAAAAGTTTTCGAAATTTTCTAAGGCTGTTGAGTATTCTGCCGGAGTATTTGTTTTTAATGCTGAATTATAAGAATTTATTCCCTGATTATAAAACATTGTACTTAAATCAAATAATACATTAATACAATCAGAGTTTAACTTATTTTCTGTATCTAATTCTTTACATTTTTCAATAGCTTTAAGTGCTTCTTTTGCTGCATTTGGAGTAGTTTTCTTGAAAACTTCAGATTTTGCCAATTCAGTATAAACATATCCTTTTAAATACCAATTATCTGCACTTTTACTTCCATTAATATCTGCACAACTTTTATCTATAGCTATTTTTGCTTTATCTAACTTTCCTTCAATTTGTTTTATAAAATTTTCTCCTTTACTGGCTGGCTTTGTATCTGTTTGCGATAATGCTGAAGATGTGACTATTACTAGAGAAATAATTATCAGAAATATTGTCCTCATATAAAATATTGCTATTTAAAGATATAAAATTACTTCATTATTAGGATTTCTCCAACTTTTTATTGATTTCTAAAAGTTTGTCATCAATTTTAAGCAATGTGTAAATAGTCTTTAACATTTTCATTATCTGAACATCACCTGGAGTTAAAATATTTAATTTTTCTAAATGTGGTTGAGCTTTTGTGTATAAAGCAAAAGATTTTGACTGTTCATCCTTTGTTTTAGCAACCTTTATAATATCTGTTGCCTGATTAAAATAAAGAGCTCCTAAATTAAAAAGTGCATCATTATACTCAGGATCTATTTCAATTGCCTTTAAATACTCTGTTTCGGCTTTAATTAATTCTCCTTTTTGTTCAAATAAACTACCTTTTACAAAATGAAACGCCTGATTTTTAGGTTCACGAAAAATTCCTTTATCAACATAACTCATTGCTTCATCGTTTTTCCCAACTTCTAAATAATGATTAATTAATTCAGATATTAAGCCTATATCTTCGGTTGGATATGCTTTAAGACCGTTTTCTAATGTTAAAATATATTCATTTATTTTACCTTCTTTTTTATAAAGCTTGGCTAAATCAAGGCAAATATTTGCACCCCCGTATTCAAGTTTTATAAGTTGATTATAATAATCAATTGCAAGTTGATTTTTTCCTCCTTTTTCGGCTGAGAGTGCAGCATTATATAATACTATTGTATCAATTTGGTTTATTGCAGGTAACTTGTTGATTGAAATGTTGTTTTCAAAACAAGATAAAGCATTTGTATAATCTTGTGTATTAAAATATTGAATTCCTTCGTAAACCATTTGTGATGCAAGAATACTTAATGCCTTTATTACATCAGAATTAAACTCCTTATTTTTATCAAGTTGCATTGTTTTAAAATAGGAATTATAGGCTTCAGTTAATGGTTGTTTTGCTAATGTTTTTACTTCCTGAAGGGGACTTTCGTAAATAGAATGGTAAGTTACGGCCCTGTAATACCATGTTCGTGGGTTTGTTATTAGCTCATTATCTTTTATTGATAAATCTGTTGCTTCTTTAGCTTTTTGAGCATCACCCGCTTTTAGTAACTTTATAATATCTTCGAGGTTTATTTTTTGTGAAAAACTAAAAATACTTAAGCATAAAAGCATGATTGTAAGGCAAATCGATTTCATAAGCTAAAGTGTTGGTTTAATTATATAAAAATGGGAGAAAACTAAGCTTTCTCCCATTAAACTTAATTATTTAAGTATTATTTTTTTGCTCCTGCCAATTCTTTTTTAATAGCTTCCATTTTTTCTAACATACTAAGTCTGTAGTATGTATTTTTCAATGATTCCATTGTAGATAAATCTGCAGGTAAAATTTCATGCGCTTTTTCCAGGTATGGCAATGATTCCTTTAATTTATCTTCAGCTTTTGCTTTTGCAGCTTTATACAATTTATCATCGGTTATATTATTAGCAGTATTAAGCATTTCTGCACCCTGGTTATAATACATAGCTCCCATATTATAATTTGGTTCGAAATAATTTGGATTTAGTTCAATTGCCTTTTTATAAGAAGTTACAGCTTTTAAAGTGTCTTTTAAGTTTGCGTCATATAAACTTCCCTGTGCAAACCAGTATGTTGGGTTATCAGGACTATTTTTAATTGCAAGGTCAAGATAGTTTATAGCTTCGCTTGTTTTGTTTACGTATTCAGGAGTTGAGTTAATTTTATAAGTAACTTTTTTGTCTTTATCTGTAGCTGTGTATGTGCATGTAGCCGATCCGTTTGCTCCGGTAGCTTCAGCTTTTTTTACTGACTTTGAATTTGAGAAAAATTCAATTGTTATCTGATTTCCAATTTTAAGGTTTGCAGTAACAGTAATTATTTGTCCTTTTTTAACATCTATAGTTTTCTCCCAGATATTAGTTGCTGATTCTTTTGCAATTGCACCACTTCCATCAGTAAACGAAACATCAAATGTTTTAACATCATTAAAACTTAAATAATAGTTAATTAGTTCGACTACTAGTGGAGTACTTTCTTTTGGGTATTTTTCAATACCTTTTTTAAGTGTGCTGATATATTTTGTAGTATCTCCATTGTTTTTGTGAATATCTGCTAAGAAGAAATAATTTCCTACTCTTTCTTTATCGTTGGCACCGTATCCAAGTTTAATTAAAACATCAAACATTTGTTTAGCTTCTTCATATTTTTTTGCTTTTTGAGCAGCTAGTGCACAATAATAAATTACAGGTGTATCAATTTTCATTGACATTCCGGATACAAAAAGTGAATTTTCAAAGTATTTATAAGCCTTCTCGTAATTTTTGTTTGTCTGATACTCTTCAACACCTTTGTTTACAAAAATATTTGCCAAAGCTGGATATTGATTCATTAATATATCCATAAGCATTTCAGAATCAACGTATTTTGTTTTCTGGTCATTTAAAGCAGTGAAAAACTTCATTTGGTCTGCCTGATTATTGATAATATCTAATTTTTGTAAATTAGGATCAACAAAATTGAATACCAATGCAGATTTATATGCTTCGAAAGCTTTATCAGCAGCTTCTGCATCTAGTTTTTTGTAATCTTTACTTGTATGAATATTTTGATAAATCATACCGCGATAGTACCAAACTCTTGGATCTACTTTACTTTTATCGCAAGTAATACAAAAATCACTTGTTTCTTTAGCTTTATCTAACTCTGAATATTTTAAATAGTTAAATGAGCTAACCCTGCATGAGCTACACGTTTGGCTGAAAGTGTATCCACAGGTTGCTGCTAAAATAAGGATTACTAAATGTAATTTTTTCATTGTTTTGAAATTTATATTATACTTTAAATTAATTATTATTTTTCTGGTTCATTATCAAAATCTTTGCCATCACTTTCTTCGTCGTTTTCCTCACCATCAACTTCTTCTATTTCATCAGCATCATCTATATCATCAACTTCGTCAGTTTCAGCTCCTTCAATAATTTCTTCAGCTAATATTTCGCCATCAATTTCAGCTACTTCAGCATTTTCATCAGCTTCAACATAAGTGATTGAAGCAATTGAATCACCTTCTCTCAGGTTGATTAGTCTAACGCCTTGTGTAGCTCTTCCTAATATTCTAAGATTTTTAACTGCAATTCTTATAGTAATTCCAGACTTATTAATAATCATTAAATCATCTGTATCTAAAACGCCTTTTATTGCAATTAATTTTCCGGTTTTTTCAGTAATGTTCATTGCTTTTACCCCTTTACCTCCACGATTTGTCATTGGGTAATCTGCTAATTTTGAACGTTTACCGTATCCGTTTTCAGCTACAACCAATAAGTCTTCCGACTGATTCTCAACGCAAACCATTCCAACTACACCACCATTTATAGGATCAACAAGTTTAATTGCTTTAACACCTGTTGCGCTTCTTCCCATTGGTCTAACCTTAGATTCGTTGAAACGAATTGCGCGTCCACCACGGTTAGCGATAATAATTTCGTGACTTCCATTAGTTAATTTAGCTTCTAATAACTGATCGTCTTCACGAATATTAATTGCAATAATACCGTTTGACCTTGGTCTTGAATAAGCTTCAAGAGTAGTCTTTTTAATGATTCCTTTAAAAGTACAAAGAACAATAAAGTGATTCTTTACATAATCTTCGTCATCAAGCTTTGTAACATGAACATATGCTTTAATCTTATCGTCAGGATCTATGTTAAGAATATTCTGAATTGCACGTCCTTTTGAGTTCTTTGTGCCTTCAGGAATTTCATAAACTTTTAGCCAGAAACATTTACCTTTTTCTGAGAATAAAAGCAATGTATTGTGCATTGAAGCGATATATACATGTTCGATATAGTCTTCATCGCGGGTTTCGCTTCCTTTTGAACCTATACCTCCTCTGTTCTGAACTCTGTATTCGGTTAAAACAGTGCGTTTTATGTAGCCTAAATGAGAAATTGTAATTACAACATCTTCGTCAGCGTAGAAATCTTCTGGGTTAAAATCTTCAGAAGCATAAATAATTTCGGTTTTTCTTTCGTCACCAAATTTATCTCTGATTTCTATAAGTTCTTCTTTAATAATATTTTTACGAAGATCAACATCAGCTAAAATTGATTTTAAATAATCAATAAGTTTCATTAATTCTTCATATTCTTTCTTTAAGTTTTCGCGTTCTAAACCTGTAAGTTTTTGCAAACGCATATCAAGTATAGCTCTTGCCTGAATTTCGGTTAATCCGAAGTTAGTCATTAAGCCATCTCGTGCTTCTTCAACAGTTTTTGATGCTCTAATAAGTTTTATTACTTCATCAATATGATCAAGAGCAATTAGTAAGCCTTCTAAAATGTGAGCTTTTTTCTCAGCCTGTTCTAATTCAAATTGAGTTCTGCGAATTACTACTTCATGTCTGTGTTCTACAAAATAATGAATAAGTTCTTTTAGGTTTAATTGCTTTGGTCTTCCGTTAACCAAGCAAATATTATTAACACTGAAAGAAGTCTGAAGAGAAGTGAGTTTGAAAAGTGTATTTAACACTACATTCGCATTTGCATCTTTCTTAAGGTCAATAACAATACGCATTCCGGTTCTGTCCGACTCGTCATTAACGTTTGATATGCCTTCAATCTTCTTTTCGTTAACTAATTCAGCAATTTTTTTAATTAATTCAGCTTTATTAACCTGATATGGAATTTCGTTAATAACAATAAGATCACGATTGCCTTCAGTTTCGATATTAGCTTTTGCACGCATGACAACCCTTCCACGACCGGTCTCAAAAGCTTCTTTTACACCTTGGTAACCATAAATTAATCCACCTGTAGGAAAATCAGGAGCTTTTATGAAATGTATTAATTCAGGGATAGTAATTTCTTCATTTTCAATATATGCAATAGTTGCATTTATAACTTCGGTTAAATTATGAGGAGCCATGTTAGTGGCCATACCAACAGCAATACCCGAAGCTCCATTAACTAATAAATTTGGAAATTTTGCAGGAAGAACTGTTGGTTCCTCAAGTGTATCGTCAAAATTTAATTTAAAATCGACAGTGTTCTTATCAAGGTCGGCTAAAAGTTCTTCAGCGATTTTTTTAAGTCTTGCTTCTGTGTAACGCATTGCAGCAGGACTATCACCGTCAACCGAACCATAGTTTCCTTGTCCGTCAACTAATGGGTAACGTAATGACCATTCCTGAGCCATACGCACCATTGCATCATAAACTGAAGTGTCGCCATGTGGGTGATATTTTCCAAGAACCTCACCAACAATTCTTGCAGATTTTTTATAAGGTTTTCCTGAACCGTTTCCCAATTCATTCATTCCAAATAAAACTCTTCTGTGTACTGGTTTTAAACCGTCTCTAACATCCGGAAGAGCTCTTGAAACAATAACCGACATTGCATAGTCGATATATGAACTCTTCATTTCTTCCTCAATGTTTACTCTTAAAATTTTTTCGCCTTCAATCATTTCTTTAGAACTATTTTTTAATCAATTAAATAACAATGTATTATTCATTTTAAAATGAAAGCACTAAGGTAGTTTTTCTTAACTGGAATAAAAAATTTTATAGCCCTAATTATTAACATTACCGTGTTTATAATTGATATATCGAAAATGCTTAACTTTACAAAGTGTAAAGTACATTTGGTTGAATGTAAATTGTTGAATTATTTCAAAAAAATAAGTGACTATGGATTCAAAGTTTTCACAAAGAATAAAAGATGTTTTATCATACAGTAGAGAGGAAGCTGTAAGGCTTGGAAATGATGTTGTTGGGACTGAGCATGTATTCCTTGGTTTGCTTCGTGACGGAGAAGGTGTTGCAATTGATATTTTGGTTTCAATGGGTGTAAATTTAACTGATATCAGAAATGCAATTGAAAAGAGAATTAAAGCAAGTGATGCTTTAAAAATGACTGAAGCAGATAATCTTCCTTTAACAAAACATGTTGAAAGAGTTTTAAAATTGGTTTATTTAGAAGCAAAATCATTAAAAAATTCTGTAATTGACACAGGGCATTTACTTCTTGCAATTTTAAAGGACGATAATTCATTTGTTCCAACATTATTAGAAGAATATAATATTGATTATCCTGTAGTAAAAGGAATATTACAAGGCGAAGCACCAAAAAATCAGTCTGATGATTCATATGGTGACGATGAAGAACGTCCAGGTTATGGAGCCGGCAAAGGAAATCCAAGTGCTGGAAAATCAACCTCAGAAACTCCTGTTCTTGATAATTTTGGTGTTGATTTAACAAAAGCTGCTGAAGAAAGTCGCTTAGATCCAATAACCGGCAGAGAATTAGAAATTGAACGTTTAGCTCAGATTCTTAGCAGACGTAAGAAAAATAATCCTATTTTAATTGGTGAACCGGGTGTTGGTAAGTCTGCAATTGTAGAGGGTTTAGCACTTCGTATTATTCAAAGAAAGGTATCGCGTGTTCTTTTTGGAAAACGTGTTGTTACTTTAGATTTAGCTTCTATTGTTGCCGGAACAAAATATCGAGGACAATTTGAAGAAAGAATTAAAGCTATTTTAAATGAGTTAGCTAAAAATCATAATGTTATTTTGTTTATCGATGAAATTCATACCATAGTTGGCGCAGGTGGTGCAAGCGGCTCTTTAGATGCTGCTAATATGTTAAAACCTGCCTTGGCTCGTGGAGAAATTCAATGTATCGGTGCTACTACTCTTGATGAATACCGTCAGTATATTGAGAAAGACGGTGCATTAGAGCGTCGTTTCCAGAAAGTTATGGTAGAGCCTACTTCTGTTGAAGAAACATATGAAATTTTAAATAACATTAAAGAAAGATACGAAGATCACCATAATGTAAGCTATACCGACGATGCAATAAAAGCTTGTGTTAAGTTAACAAACCGCTATATTACCGACAGGCACTTACCTGATAAAGCAATTGATGCTTTAGATGAAGCAGGCTCACGTGTTCATATTTCAAATATTCATGTTCCTCAAACAATTATTGATTTAGAAAAGAAAATTGAAGTTGTTAAAAAGGAAAAAGTAAGTTCTGTAAAAAATCAGAATTTCGAGTTGGCTGCAAATCTTCGCGATCAGGAGAAAAAGCTTTTAGATGCTGTTGAAATAGAAAAAGTTCGTTGGGAAAAAGATATGAGTAAACATCGTCAGACTGTTACTGAAGATAACGTTGCCGAAGTTGTTGCTATGCAAACCGGCGTCCCTGTTCAGAGAATTGCTCAGGCTGAAGGGTTACGTCTTTTAAAAATGCTTGGCGAAATAAAAGGAAAAGTAATTGGTCAGGATGATGCAATACAAAAAATTGTAAAAGCAATACAAAGAAACCGTGCAGGTTTAAAAGATCCTAACAAACCAATTGGAACTTTTGTTTTCTTAGGTCCGACTGGTGTTGGAAAAACACAGCTTGCAAAAGTTCTTGCAGAATATTTATTTGACAATGCTGATAACCTCATTCGTATTGACATGAGTGAGTATATGGAGAAATTCTCGGTATCGCGTTTAGTTGGAGCTCCTCCGGGATATGTTGGTTACGAAGAAGGTGGTCAGTTAACGGAAAAAGTGCGTCGTCGCCCCTACTCTGTTGTGCTTTTAGATGAAATAGAAAAAGCTCACCCTGATGTATTCCATATATTGTTACAGGTTTTGGATGAAGGCAGATTGACAGATAGTTTGGGTCGTCGTGTTGACTTCCGTAATACTATAATTATAATGACATCAAATATTGGTACACGTCAGCTTTCTGATTATGGCCGTGGTGTTGGTTTTGAAACAGCAGCTAAAAAGGATTCATTTAACGATCATGCAAAGGGTGTTATAGAAAATGCTTTAAAAAGAGCTTTTGCACCAGAATTTTTAAATAGAATTGACGATGTTGTTATGTTTAACTCTTTATCACGTGAAAATATTCATGAGATTATTGATATTGAGCTTATAGGCTTATACAATAGAGTTAAAATCATGGGTTATGAATTAAAGATTTCTGCACAGGCAAAAGATTTTATTGCTGACCGTGGCTTTGATGCCCAGTTTGGTGCCCGCCCTTTAAAACGTGCTTTACAAAAATATCTTGAAGACCCAATGGCTGAGATTATAATTAAAAATTCTCCACAGCCAAATGATGTTATAATTGCAGGGTTTAACAAAAAGACTGAATTAATAACTTTTAAAATACAGAATAAAAATAATTCTGTTGAAAAGGCAAAAGAAGAATAAAAAAAATGGCTGTTAATTTTAACAGCCATTTTTTTTAAATTTGAAAACGGTTTATATTATTTCTCTTTGTTAGAAAAGGATTTCCATCCACTTTCTGATGTATAACCTGTTGACCAATTATCAATGCCGTCGAATTCAACAGTAAGTTTTTTATTTTTTAATTCTTTTAATTTAAATGTATAAACTGGACACATTGACCCAGAAAAAGTTTCAACTTCTACGCCTGTCGGGTAGGTGTCAGATAATGAATTAACAATAAGTAAAACATATTCTTTATTTTTTAAATCCATTTCTTTAATTTCACTACCAAATTTCCAATAGCCTGACAGTTTTCTAGATACAGCATAATTTGTAAATATAATATAAAATGTTCCATTTTTACTAAATAACATTTTTTCTGTATATGGATTTGTTCCATAAACAGAAGAAATAGATGTTTTTCCATCATATGTAGTAACTGTTGTTGTGTATTCCTCATGAGATGTGATTTTGCCGGAGGTTAAACTCCATTCACCAACTAATCTTGCTTTTCTCGATCTTAAAGAAATAGTTGGGTCATCTTCACCTTTTTTACATGATTGAAATACTAAAATTATTGCTATGGAATATAATAAAATTACTTTTATTTTTTTCATTTTGTAAAATTCGAAATATATAACATTAATTTTCTTTGTTTGTAGATTAATATGAAACCTCAAACAAATAAAGGTTAAATAAACTAAAGATTATGATTTTTATAATTTAAAGTTTCTCCAATTCAACAGTGAAATGACGCATAATTGGAGCTTCCCATAAAATTTTATATCCGCGTTTAATTTCATTTCTTCTGTCGTAAACATTTTTTAAAGCTACAGCAATATAATCCATATGATTATTTGTATAAACCCTTCTTGGAATTGCTAAGCGAAGTAACTCTAAAGCAGGAAGCCTGTCCAGGCGAGTTTCCGGATCGCGATCTGCTAACAACGTGCCTATTTCTACTCCTCTAACCCCTCCTTCAATATATAGTTCAATGCCTAATATTTGAGCGATATATTCTGATTGAGGAATATGTGGGAAAAATCTTTTTGCATCAACAAAAATTGCATGCCCACCAAATGGCTCCTGAACAGGAACACCAAACTCTACAAGTCTTTTTCCAAGATAAGCTACCTGTCCTACTCTCGATTCTAAATAATCGAATTCTGTTGCTTCGTATAAGCCTTGTGCAAGTGCATTCATATCACGACCAGCCATCCCACCATAGGTAATAAAACCTTCAAACATAATATTGAAAGTGGATGCGGCACGGAATAAATCCTGACTTCTTAAACCTATAAATCCGCCAATATTTACTATACCATCTTTTTTGCTGCTCATAGTCATACCGTCGGCATAAGAAAACATTTCACTTACAATTTCGCGAATGGTTTTGTTCTCGTATCCTTTCTCACGAACTTTAATAAAGTATGCGTTTTCGGCAAAACGTGCAGAATCATAAATTACTGGTATTCCAAATTTATTTGCAAGTTCTTTTACGTTTTTTAAATTTTCCATTGATACTGGCTGACCACCCGCTGTGTTGTTTGTTATGGTCACAATAATCATTGGAATGTTTTCTTTAGGACTTGATTTTAAAACTTTTTCAAGCTTATTAATGTCAACATTACCTTTAAAAGGGTGATAAACAGTTGTGTCGAAAGCTTCATCGATAGTGCAATCAACAGCATGTGCCTTTCTGAATTCAATATGACCTTTTGTTGTATCGAAATGACAGTTGCCCGGAACAATATTTCCTTCTTTTACCATAACACTGAAAAGCACATTTTCTGCAGCTCTTCCCTGATGTGTCGGTAAAAAATATTCGAATCCAAAAAGATTTTTAACTGCATCTTTTAACGCGAAATAAGAACTTGACCCAGCATAACTTTCGTCCCCTGTCATTATTTTCCCCCATTGCTGATCACTCATTGCACCGGTTCCTGAATCAGTTAAAAGATCGATAAAAATTTTATCACTGCTAAGGTTAAACAAATTATATTTTGCCTCACGTACCCATTTTTCTCTGTCGCTACGTGTAGTTTTTTTGATGGTTTCAACCATCTTAATTTTATAAGGTTCTGCAAATGGTAATTCCATATGAAATAAATTTAAAAAGATTAATAAAATTGATAAAAATAGAAATTGTATAAAAAGCCTAAGATATTAGTTATCTCTGTCCTTAATGTTAAGGTAAATACGGCTTGCTAATATTGAAAGAATTGAATAATTCATTTCTAATAAAAATTATAAAGGCAAAGATATAATAAATTGTATAAGCTAGTTTTATAATACAAAAAAATATAAACAGTTTTAGGGAAATAGTATAAAGCAAGGAAGTTTGCGCAAAAAGAAGATTTAATAAGTTCAAGCGAGGACACTTGCACTAGAAAAAGTATTTTATTTCAAAAAATCCGTAGAATTTTAATGTTTATAAAAAGAAATAAAAAGGGATTTTTAACTCCAGAGGAGTTAAATGTTTTTTGTTCTGTAATTTATTACCAGAAAATCTTTTCTGTTTTTGAACTTATTTTTATTAATAATAAACCACTTTGTTCATTATTAAATTTAACAATAACATGGTTTCCTGATATTTTATTTGAATATAACAGTCTTCCAAATAAATCGAAAATCTGAACTTCTTCGTTATATAAAGATTTATCAGAAAAAATTACTAGAGAATTATTTGATTTATTTGCAAATACTTTAAAGTTATTCAGGTTATTAGTGTTTATTCCGGTTTGATTATATTTACCATAAATATATACATTTTTATTTCCTGCACTGCTTTCGATTGTATAAGCAATACTATCATTATCTGTATTTGCCGGTAAATAATAAATATAAAAGCTAAAATCACGTGCTCCTAATAAAGGATGTGTGTTTTGTAATTGAGAACTATATTCACTTCCAGAGATATTAGTAGATGACGAAAACTGTAAAACAGAGTTTTTAGAATTTGTAACTGTTATTAATACCGAGTCAAGATGCCCCACTGGTGTATCATTAAAAATATATACGCTATCAGTTAAAAGACTAAATTCTGGAGCCACAAAAGTTGTAGTAGGATATCCGGCAGTATTCCATCCGCTTATTCCACCCAACATATTATAAACAGTTCTAAAATGTTTAGTTTGCATAACTGCTTTTGCCAGTGCACTTCTACTTCCGCTTGCACAATGAATTAAATAAACTTTACCTTTATTAAGACTGTCAAGTATTGTAGAAAAATTTGCATTATTATAATCAATATTTACAGCACCCTCAATATGAGTAACGTATTCACCCGGAGTTCTAACATCTAATATAACAAAATTAGGATTACCAGCATATGCTAAAATAGTATCATGCCCCTGAGCAGTTGTAATATTTGCAATTAATGTATCCGGGTTTGCCTGTAATAGGTTTAAGTTAATTAATGAAAATATTAGTGATAGATAAAATGTAATCTTTTTCATTTTTTTGATTTTAGAGTTTAAGAATTCAAAATTAATAAAATTTACTTCTAAAATTAAAGTATTGTTTTTGATTTTATGACAAATTAATGATTGAATGTCAAATGAAACAAAGTTTTACGTTTTTTGAATAAAAAAATTGCAACCTTAGTTTTAAATTAATAGTCTTTTATTAGAATTTTATCGATTTAGGTGGATATTCAATTTAAAAAATTCTTAACTTGTTTTCATAAAAACTGAATATTAAAATAATACTATAATATGAAAAATTTTTACTCTTTTTTAGTACTGTTTGCTTTTGTATTTGCCATAAATACAGGCTTTGCCCAAAGTGATTCTGAATTTAATCAGGCCAAAAAATATTTAGATAAAAAAGGTGAAGTTTATTTTCATTTTCAAATAAAAAATCCTTCAGAACTAATAACTCTGACAAATATCATTTCTATTGATAACGTTAAAAATGGTGAAGTGTGGGCTTATGCTAACAAAATTGAGTTTAACAGATTTTTAGCTAAAAATATTTCATATCAGGTTTTACCACACCCCGGTGATGCAATTGTTGAAATGTGGGATCAGTCAAAGGGGATTTGGCAGTTTGATACTTATCCAACATATACAGAGTATGAAACAATGATGAATACATTTGCCACTACATATCCAAATCTCTGCCATCTTGATACAATTGCTACACTAGCAAGTGGAAGAAGATTATTAGCACTTAAAATTACTGATAATCCAAATGCTAATGAAGATGAACCTGAAGTATTTTATACAGGAGCAATGCATGGTGATGAAGTTACTGGTTCTATAATATTTTTAAGATTAGCTAACTATTTATTATCAAATTATGGAACTAATGCCAGAGCTACTAATATTGTAAATAATATTGAACTTTGGATATGCCCATTTTCAAATCCTGATGGAACATATTATGCCGGAGATAATAATATTACTGGAGCAAGAAGAAATAATGCTAACAATATAGACTTAAATCGTAACTATCCTGACCCGAGGGCTGGACAACATCCTGATGGTAATGCTTGGCAACCAGAAAACATCGCATGGATGGCATTTGCAGATGCTCATGATTTTGTTATGGCTGCAAATACTCATGGTGGTGCAGAAGTTGTAAATTTTCCATGGGATACCTGGACATCCTCACAACGTACGCATGCAGATGATAACTGGTGGAGATATGTTTCAAAAGAATATGCCGATACTGCTAAACTATATGGAACTGCCAGTTATTTTTCTGATGTAGTTACAAGTGGATATACTGAAGGTGGCGATTGGTATGTAATTACTGGTGGCAGGCAAGATTATATGAATTATTTTAAACATACTAGAGAAGTAACATTAGAATTATCATCTACAAAACTTGTAGCAGCAAGTACACTTCCTAATTATTGGAATTACAATTACCGTTCATTTTTAAATTATTTAGAACATTCTTTGTACGGTGTTAGAGGTATTATTACCGATGCATGTTCAGGTTTGCCTATTAAAGCAAAAGTTTTTGTTAATACTCATGATGTTGATAGTTCGCATGTATATAGTTCATTACCAGTAGGAAATTATCACAGACCTATACTTGCCGGAACCTATTCTATTACATATTCCGCTCCAGGTTATGTTTCTCAGACAATAACCGGAGTTACTGTTGCAAACAAAGCAACAGTTATCAGAAACATACAATTAGTTCCGATTGCTCCAGTGGCAAACTTTACTGCTGATCATACTACTGGTTGTAATGCTTCTGTTCAATTTACAGATATTTCTGGAGCAGCTGCAGGATCTACTTTTCTTTGGAATTTCGGGGATGGACAAACTTCTACATTACAAAATCCAACCCACTCTTATTCAACAAGTGGAACTTATACAGTAACACTTGCTGTTTCAAGTTGTGCAGGAAATGATTCTGAAATTAAAACAAACTATATTACTATTTCATTACCAACTGCACCAACAACAACTTCAGCTCAGATTTGTGGTCCAAATTCTTTAATATTAGATGCTGCTGGAAGTGGTACTTTAAACTGGTATGATGCTGCATCCGGAGGAAGTTTGGTTTTTACTGGAACAAGTTACCACACTCCTATCCTTAGTTCTACTACTACATATTATGTTGAAAGCAGTTCTACTTCATTTGGTACATCTCAATATGTTCCAAGTCCTGCTATAACCTCTGCATTAACCCATAATACTGCCGGAAGGTATCAGATTTTTGATGTTAATGTTCCAGTCAGATTGGTGTCAGTTCAGGTAAGAACTACAATTGCAGGAAACAGAACTGTTGAGTTAAGAAATAGTTCAGGAACTGTAATTAATTCTGCAACAGTAAATATTCCTGTGGGAACAAATAGAATTACATTAAATTTCGACATCCCTGTTGGAACTAATTATCAACTTGGATTATCTTCAACATCAGCAATTAATTTATTCAGAAATAATACAGGTGTAAGTTATCCTTATGAAATTGCAGGATTGGTTTCTATAACAAATAGCAGTGCAGGATTGACAGCTTATTATTTCTATTATGATTGGGAAGTTCAGCCAATCACATCATGTACTAGTGGAAGAACTTCTGTTACAGCAACTATATTACCTGTACCAACTGCAAATGCTGGAACCGATCAGGCAATTTGCAACGGAGGTTCAGCAACTATAAATGCTACAGGTGGTGGTACTTATTCTTGGTCTCAAGGTGGTAATAGTGCTGGAATTACTGTAGCTCCTACAACTACAACAACATACACAGTAACTGTTACAAATGCTCAGCTTTGCACTTCAATAGATAATGTTATAGTAACAGTTAACCAGAATCCAACAACCAATGCAGGAACAGATCAGTCAATTACAACTGGCGCAACAGCAACATTAACAGGTTCGGCAAGTGGTGGCAGCGGTTTATATTCTTATCATTGGGAACCTTCTTCTCAACTGGTAAATGCTAATGTTGCAAATCCTACGACTATTGCATTAAATACTACAACACAGTTCACATTAACTGTGACAGACCAGAATTCAACTTGCACAGGAACAGACAATGTTATTATAACTGTAACTGGTGGTACTCTTAGTTGTTCTTCTACAGCAAATCAACCTTCAATTTGTATTGGAGCAAGCACACAACTACAGGCAGGAGCTTCAGGAGGATCAGGATCATATACATATCAATGGTCTTCAATTCCTGTAGGTTTTAATTCAACTATTGCAAATCCAACTGTAACACCAAATGTAAATACTACTTATTATGTAACTGTTAATGATGGCTCAACAAATGCAAACTCATCGGTATCAATAACAGTAAATAGCTTACCTGTTGCTGATGCTGGTATAAATCAAACAATTTGCGAAGGACAGACTGCTAGTTTAACGGCAACTGGCGGTACGTCATATTTATGGGATAATGGAGCTGGTAGTACAGCTACAGTTTCGGTTAGCCCAACAACTACAACAACGTACACTGTTACCGTTACTAATTCTAATACATGTACCAATACTGATAATGTGACTGTAAGTATTAATCCTCTCCCATTTAGCAATTTTACATTTAGCTCTACTGATTTAAATGTTACATTTACTAATCTTTCTGTGGGTGCTACTTCATATATATGGTATTTTGGTGATGGTGGAATTTCTACTCAGTTTGAGCCTAATTATAATTATGCTGCCAACGGAACATATCAGGTTACTTTAATTGCTCATAACAATTGCGGAAATGATACATTAATTCAATCAATAACTGTATCTGTTAATTCAATTACAGAAAATGAATTAGAAAACATTTTAATTTTTCCTAATCCATCTCAGGGAATTATTTCAATTAAAAATTTAAGCCTTAATGATACAATTATTAATGTAAATGATATTTCTGGAAGACTATTATTTACTACTAAAACAAATACCAGTTTTAATACATTAGATTTAAGTTGCCTTTCAGATGGAATGTATTTGCTAACAATTATTAGTAGCAATAACACAAAAACAACTCCTATTACTATTTGTCGATAAATCTATTTATCCAATAAAAAAAAGTGCAACCAGATTTGATTGCACTTTTTTTATGTGAATTTTAGAATTAACCTAAATATTGTTTTAAAAGTTTACTTCTACTTGAATGACGTAAACGACGTATAGCTTTTTCTTTAATCTGGCGAACTCTTTCGCGGGTAAGAGCAAATTTCTCACCTATTTCTTCAAGAGTCATTTCCTGACAGGAAATTCCAAAGAAAAATCTGATAATATCTCTTTCACGTTCAGTTAAAGTAGCTAATGCTCTTTCAATTTCACGACTTAATGATTCTCCCATTAATTTACTATCTGCAACTGGGGAATCTTTATTTTCGATAACATCAATAAGACTATTGTCTTCACCTTCAACAAATGGTGCATCCATTGAAATATGACGACCAGAAACTCTTAAAGTATCAATAACTTTTTCTTTTGGTACTTCAAGTACTGTTGCTAATTCGTCTGGAGTTGGAGTACGCTCAAAATCCTGTTCAAATTTTGAAAGAGCTTTATTAATTTTATTTAATGAACCAACCTGATTTAATGGTAAACGAACAATTCTTGATTGTTCAGCCAAAGCTTGTAAAATTGATTGACGAATCCACCAAACAGCGTATGAAATAAATTTGAAACCGCGTGTTTCATCAAATTTTTCAGCAGCTTTTATTAATCCTAAATTTCCTTCGTTAATTAAATCTGGAAGGCTTAACCCTTGATTCTGATATTGTTTGGCAACTGAAACAACAAATCTTAAATTTGCTCTGGTTAACTTTTCTAAAGCTGATCTATCCCCTTTTCTAATTCTTTGCGCTAAATCTACTTCTTCTTCAACAGTTATTAACTGCTCTTTACCAATCTCTTGCAAGTATTTATCTAGCGATGCACTCTCACGATTAGTAATTGATTTTGTGATTTTTAATTGTCTCATATATTCAGTCCGATATTTTATGCAAATTTACCTTAAGTTATAACCAATGTCAATACTCATATTAAAATTAAACACTAAACGTTATCTTTGCAATGTTGAAAAAAAAATAAAAACAAAGATAATTATACTGATTAACAAAATATTACATGATTTACATTTTTCAAATAAAAAATTTACTTTTGCAAATATAAACGAAAGTTGGAAGAAAATCTTTTATGATTCATGTACTTTAATGTTTTTTTAGTCAAAAATTAATAAAAAATAACAAATACTAATAAAAATGAAGATTTCAGTAGTTGGAACCGGTTATGTTGGTTTGGTAACAGGAACATGTTTTGCCGAAACTGGTATTGATGTTACATGCGTTGACATTGACGTTGAGAAGATTAATAAACTTAATAACGGCATTATTCCTATTTGGGAACCAGGTCTTGAAGAAATGGTTGCCAGAAATGTTGAAAAAGGAAGATTAAGTTTTAGTACTAGTTTAAAAGATTCATTAAAAGATGTTGAAGTAGTATTTTCTGCAGTTGGAACTCCTCCTGATGAAGATGGAAGTGCAGATTTGCAATATGTTATATCGGTTGCCCGTGAAATAGGACAGCATATGGAGAATTATCTGGTTGTTGTTACCAAAAGTACTGTTCCTATTGGAACAGCTGTAAAAGTAAAGGCTGCGATTCAGGAAGAACTTGATAAAAGAGGTGTTAAAATTCCTTTCGATGTAGCTTCAAATCCAGAGTTTTTAAAAGAAGGTGATGCTGTTGACGATTTTTTAAAGCCAGACAGAATTGTTATTGGAATTGAAAGTGAAGAGGCAGAAAAAATAATGACACGTCTATATAAGCCATTTCTTTTGAATAACCATCCTATTTACTTTATGGATATTCCTTCTGCTGAAATGACAAAATATGCTGCAAACTCAATGCTTGCAACAAAAATTAGCTTTATGAATGATATCGCAAACCTTTGCGAAATTGTTGGAGCAGATGTAAACATGGTAAGAAAAGGAATTGGAAGTGATAGCAGAATTGGAAATAAATTTATTTATCCTGGTGCAGGTTATGGTGGTTCGTGTTTTCCAAAAGATGTTAAAGCCTTAATTAAAACTTCTGATGAAAATAAACACTCATTGGTTATTTTAAAGGCTGTTGAAGATGTTAATGATCGCCAGAAAGAAGTTTTGTTTAAAAAAGCATTGTCGCATTTTAAAGGTGATTTAAAAAATAAAACCATTGCAATATGGGGACTTTCATTTAAACCGAATACTGATGATATGCGCGAAGCTCCAGCGTTAGTCATTATTGAACATTTGTTAGCAGCAGGTGCAAAAGTGGTTGCTTACGATCCTGTTTCAATGGAAGAAACTCATAGAAAAATTGGTGATACAATTAAATATGCAAAAGATCCTTACGATGCATTAATTGATGCCGATGCTTTAATGCTTGTTACAGAATGGTCAGAATTCCGTTCTCCAAATTTTAAAGTGATGGAAAAAGTGTTGAAGAATAAAGTAATTTTTGATGGTAGAAATATTTATGAACCAAAAGAAATGAAGGAATGGAATTGGACATATTATTCAATCGGAAGAGAACCTATTATTGCTAAATAAATTTATTGAATGAAAAAAATATTGGTAACCGGTGGAGCAGGATTTGTTGGCTCTCACCTATGCGAAAGATTATTAAATGAAGGAAACGAAGTAATTTGTCTCGATAACTATTTTACCGGTTCAAAAGAAAACATTGCTCATTTGTTAGGAAATCCATTTTTTGAGTTAATTAGGCACGATGTTACAATGCCTATTTTTCTTGAAGTTGATGAAATTTACAATCTTGCATGTCCCGCCTCTCCTATTCACTACCAGTTTAATTCAATAAAAACTATTAAAACTTCTGTAATGGGTGCAATTAATATGCTTGGTCTTGCTAAAAGAACTCAGGCTAAAATTTTGCAGGCTTCTACTTCTGAAGTTTATGGTGATCCTGATATTCACCCACAACCCGAATCATACTGGGGTAATGTTAATCCTATTGGAATTCGCTCTTGTTACGATGAAGGAAAGCGTTGTGCCGAATCACTTTTTGTGAATTATAACAAACAAAATAATGTAAGCATAAAAATTATCAGAATTTTTAATACTTATGGTCCACGCATGCATCCAAATGATGGTCGTGTAGTTTCAAATTTTATTGTTCAGGCATTAAATAATAAAGATATTACTGTTTTTGGTGAAGGCTCTCAAACACGTAGTTTCCAATATGTATCAGATCTTGTAGAAGGTATGATCAGAATGATGGCAACACCTAAAGAGTTTACAGGACCAGTAAATATTGGTAATCCTGGTGAATTCACAATACTTGAACTTGCACAAAAAGTTATTGATTTAACAAATTCCAAATCAAAAATTATATATATGCCTCTTCCTGAGGATGACCCTACTCAACGTCAACCAGATATTACTTTAGCAAAAAAAGAACTAAACGGTTGGGAACCAAAAATTCCTTTAGATGAAGGGTTAAAACAAACTATAAATTATTTCAAAAACTCTTTAAAACTTTAAATAATGAAAGGCATCATTTTAGCAGGTGGCTCGGGCACTAGATTATACCCTATTACTCAAACAATCTCTAAGCAGATTATTCCTATATATGATAAGCCAATGATATATTATCCTTTATCTGTGCTTATGATGTCGGGTATTCGCGAGATTCTTATAATTTCTACCCCAAAAGATATTCACCTTTATAAAGATTTATTTGGTGATGGTTCTCATCTTGGTTTGCAAATTGTTTATGAAGAACAACCTTCACCAGATGGCTTAGCTCAGGCATTTATTATTGGAGAAAAATTTATTGGAAAAGATAGTGTATGCATGGTGTTAGGAGATAATATCTTTTATGGATATGGATTCAGAAAAGTTTTAAAAGAAGCTGCTCAACTAAAAGATGGAGCAATAGTTTTCGGGTATTACGTAAAAGATCCTGAAAGATATGGTGTTGCTGAATTTGATGATAATGGAAAAGTAATTAGTCTTGAAGAAAAACCTAAAGAAGCAAAATCTAATTATGCTGTTACCGGTCTTTACTATTACTCAAATGATGTAGTTGAAAAAGCTAAAAACCTAAAACCATCTAAACGTGGCGAATTAGAAATTACAGATTTAAACAGACTATATTTGGAAGAAAACCGCTTAGGAGTAAAACTTTTAAGTCGTGGAATGGCATGGTTAGATACCGGAACTCACGAAAGTTTGTTACAGGCCTCAAATTTCATTGCTACAATTGAAGAACGTCAGGGATTAAAGGTTGCGTGTATCGAAGAAATTGCATTTCGAGAAGGATTTATTAACAAAGAGCAATTACTCGCAATTGCTGAGATATATAAGAAAAACCAATATGGTGAATATTTATTTCAAATAGCAAATGAGAAACAAATTATTTCATAATAAATGAAAATTATTAAGACATTTATTCCCGGATTGGTAGTAATTGAACCTAAAGTTTTCTCAGATCAACGTGGTTATTTCTTTGAATCATTTAACGAAAAAACCTTTGCTGATAATGGTTTGAATTACAATTTTATTCAGGATAATGAATCCAAATCTACATTTGGTGTTATTCGAGGGTTGCATTATCAATTAGAACCATATGCTCAGGCAAAACTTGTAAGAGTTTTACAAGGTTGTGTATTGGATGTGGCGGTTGATTTAAGGAAAGGTAGTCCAACTTTCGGAAAATGGTTTGGACAGGAATTAAGTTGTGAAAACAAATTACAGCTACTTATTCCACGCGGTTTTGCACATGGATTTTCAGTATTATCAGAAACTGCAATTTTTATTTATAAATGTGACAGCTTATATAACAAAGAAGCAGAAAGAGGAATTAATTTTAATGATCAATTTTTAGGAATTGATTGGAAAATAGAAGAAAATAAAAGAGTTATTTCAGATAAAGATATCGTTCAACCTTTATTTAATGACGCAGAAAAAAACTTTAGTTTTTAATTATGTCAAAAATACTTGTAACCGGCGCTAACGGACAATTAGGTAGCGAAATCAGAGAATTAAGTAATGAATTTAATTCTTTAAGCTTTATTTTTACTGATGTTACTGAGCTAGATATTACAGATTTAACATTGCTCAAAAAATTCTTTAATAATAATAGTGTAAAGTATATTATTAACTGTGCTGCTTATACTGCAGTTGATAAGGCTGAGAGTGAAATAAAACTTGCCGAAAAAATTAATATTACTGCAGTTTCAAATCTTATAAAATTTGCAACACATTTTAATTCAAAACTAATTCAAATTTCAACTGATTATGTTTTTGATGGTACTGCAAATATTCCTTACAGTGAAACTGCCCCGACAAATCCAAAATCAGCATACGGATTAACAAAGTTAAAAGGCGAAACTGAAGCTTTGAGATATAATAATAGTATTATAATAAGAACATCCTGGCTATATTCTTCTTATGGAAATAATTTTGTTAAAACAATGCTTAAGCTTGGAAATGACAGAGAAGAATTGAATGTTGTTTATGATCAGGTTGGAAGTCCTACATATGCTAGAGATCTTGCAAAAGCAATTTTGCAAATAATTGTTAATGCTGAAGAAAAATCTGATACTTTTAAATCTGGTATTTATAATTATGCAAATAATGGTGTTTGCAGCTGGTATGATTTTGCTGTCGAAATAATGAAATTTTCAGGATATAAATGTAAAGTGAATCCTATCGAAACCAAGGATTATCCGACACCTGCAAAACGTCCTGCATATAGTGTTTTAAATAAAAACAAAATTCAAAATACTTTTAATATAGAGATTCCTTATTGGAGAGATAGCCTTGAAGATTGTTTGAATAAATTGAAAAAATAGAGTATATGACTGATAATAGACTTGAAAGAGCTACCCAGAAAGCTGAGAAATGGTTAGAAACTGGCTTTGATGCCGAAACGTGTAAAAGTGTAAAAGAGCTTTTAAACAATCCTAAAGAATTAACTGAAGCTTTTGCAGATGATTTGGAATTTGGAACAGGTGGCCTACGTGGAATTATGGGTGTTGGCACAAACAGAATGAATATTTATACTGTACAGATGGCAACACAGGGCTTTAGTAATCATATTAATAAAGCTTTCCCAAAACAAAAGGATCTTAAAGTAGCAATTGCTTATGATAGCAGAAATAATAGTAAAATCTTTGCAGAAGCCACTGCTAATGTATTTTCTGCTAACGGTTTTAAAGTATTTTTATTTGAATCGTTAAGACCAACTCCAGAATTATCATACGCTGTAAGAAAATTACAATGTATTGGTGGTGTTGTTATAACAGCCTCACATAATCCTAAAGAATATAATGGTTACAAGGCTTACTGGACAGATGGCGGACAACTTGTACCTCCTCACGATAAAAATGTTATAACTGAAGTTATTGCTATTAAATCGTTTAGCGATGTAAAAAATAAAGTTGTTGATGGTTCTATTACAATGTTAGGTAAAGAATTTGATGAACTTTATATAGATGAAATTGTTAAAACATCGCTTTCTCCAGAATCTATAAAGAATAATCATAATCTTAATATTGTTTACACTCCTATTCATGGTTCGGGTGTAAATCTGGTTCCATTAGCATTAAGTAAAATAGGTTTTACCAATGTTAATATATTAAAAGAACAATCTAAACCTGATGGTGATTTCCCAACAGTAAAAAGTCCGAATCCTGAGGAAAAAGCTGCACTGAATTTAGCTTTGGAAATGGCTGCAAAAATTAATGCTGACCTTATCCTTGCTACTGATCCGGATGCCGACAGAGTTGGCGTTGCAGTTAAAAACTTTAATGGTGAGCATATTTTGCTTAATGGAAACCAAACAGCATCATTATTGACATTCTACATGCTTTCAAAATATAAAGAAAATCATTTATTAAGAGGTAATGAGTATATTGTTAAAACAATCGTTACAACAGAATTACTTGCTTCAATTGCAAATGATTTTAATGTAGAATATTTTGATGTACTTACTGGATTTAAATATATTGCAGAGGTTATTCGTGAAAACGAAGGTAAAAAGAAATATATCTGTGGTGGTGAAGAAAGCTACGGTTTTTTAGTTGGAGATTATGTAAGAGATAAAGATGCTGTATCTGCTTGTGCTATGATTGCCGAATGTGCTGCTTGGGCTAAGGATAATGGAAAAACATTGTACAGTTTACTTATTGATATTTATTGTAAATATGGATTTTATAAAGAATCTTTATTGTCAATAACAAAAAAAGGTAGCGAAGGTCAAGAGGAAATTAAAAAGATGATGAAAACTTTTCGTCAGAACCCACCAATGGAAATAGCTGGTTCTAAGGTTAGCTGTATGAAAGATTATCTTTTACAGATTGATCATGATTTTACAAATAATTCAAAAAAATCAATAGATCAACCAAAATCAGATGTTTTGCAATTTATTACAGCAGATGGTTCCGTTGTTTCTATTCGTCCTTCGGGAACTGAACCTAAAATTAAATTTTATTTTGGGGTAAAAGAACCTCTCTCCTCACCTGCTAAATTTGATGAAGTAAATAAAAAACTCGATACAAAAATCGAAAAGATTATTGAATCTTTAAAATTACAGTAAGGAATATTAAGCATTTATTCCTTATTAGTTTATATTGTTATTTTGTAATAGATTTAATTTTATAAAATCGGCTATGAAACAACTGTTTGCTTTTGGGATAACTGCTTTGATTCTACTTTTTGTTTCGTGTGGTTCGCCAACAGAAAGAGAATTATATGAAGATGAAATAGATGGGTTTAGTTACAAAACCTATAAAACTCTAAGTGGATCTGTTATTGGTCCTGCAATAATTGTTTATAATACTACTGCCAGTGATTCTGAAAAAATAAGCTCAGATTACATGCGGTTATTGCTGGGTTATTCGTGGTCAATTGCTCAAAAAAGTAATTTTTCTTTTGCCGAATCAAACATTGTTATAGAAAACAGTAAGGACGAGAATGCTGTAGCTCTTGCTCATATTTTATTATCTATTGGAATGTATGAGAAGGGTTGGAAACAAATTGCAAAAGAAGAATCAACTATTGGAATGAAGCAGTTTGGAAAAGATGGAGACCAGAATCAGGCTTACACTCAAATGCTAGTTATCCATTTACTTGCAGGTGTTGTTTCCATTTATGACAGAAACTTTGATATGGCACGTTTTCACTTTGCCGGAATTGGTCAGCTTACAGGTGTAAATTGGCCTTATATTCTTGTGGATGCAATTGGTGACATAGATTCAGGAGATTATCAGAAAGGTCTGGTTAAACTCAAAAAAGCAAGTCAGGACCCA
Organism: Bacteroidia bacterium; assembly: GCA_016218155.1. Taxonomy (NCBI): domain Bacteria; kingdom Pseudomonadati; phylum Bacteroidota; class Bacteroidia; species Bacteroidia bacterium. The sequence continues at coordinate 143,947 of JACREQ010000069.1, read as the reverse complement.
TCTGTTCCTGAAGAAATTCGTAGTGCTCTGGCTGATTTGATTAAGGAAGTTGAAAAAACAACAGGTAATGTCGAGAGCCCTTTATTTGTGCCAAAGTTAATAGGCAAATATCTCTTCAACGAACTTAAGAATTCAACATCAAAAGGAATTAAATCACTTTTTGCATTACCGGAAGAGTTGAAAAATAAAGTAAGTATTTAAGTTGAGATATTTTTTTCATATCGGTTATAACGGCACTCATTATCGTGGCTGGCAAAGACAAATAAATGCTAATAGCATACAACAAGTATTTGAAGAGAATTTAAGTCTGGTTCTTAAAAGTCAAATAACTTGTATTGGTTGTGGAAGAACAGATGCAGAAGTACATGCAAGTCAATATTTCTTTCATATTGATGTTTCGGAGAAATGGGATTTTGATTTATTGGCTCGTTTAAATATAATGTTACCTAGAGATATTGCCGTTTTTGACATAATTGAAGTTAAAGAAAACTCGCATGCACAATTTGATGCAATAAGCAGAACTTACGATTATTTTATTCATACATATAAAGATCCATTCCTTAATGAGCTTTCTTCACTTTATATTGAAAGAAGTCTGGATTTATCAAAAATGCAAGTTGCTGCAAATTTGCTTAAAAAATATACAGACTTCAGAGCACTTTGCTTAACTCCTGATAAAGGAACTACAACCCTTTGTAACATTACTTCTGCAAATTTATTTGTTTCTGAAAATGAAGATAAAATTAGATTTCAGATTTCATCTAACCGGTTTTTAAGAGGAATGGTAAGAATTATTGTTAGAATGTTACTTGATATTGGTAAGGGAAATTTGAGTATAGCTGAGTTTGAAAATTATTTAATTTCCAGAGAAATTGAGACTGAACATAAACTTGCTTTTCCGCAAGGGTTGTATCTTTCAAAAGTTACTTATCCATTTTTAGATATAAAACAAAGGGCAGAATTTGCTGCTTTTATAAATAATTGGGTTTTAGTATAGCTTTTCACTTCTTCATTCTGAATGTCCTAGTTTGGGCGGAGTGGTGAAGAATATAGATACGAACCAGATCCTTCGCTTTGCTCTGGATGACAATAAAAAGTATTTACTGAAATTATTACTAAATTAGTGTCAAAAAAAATATGAAATCCTACCGTAAAGAACTTTGGTTCGATATTAAAAGCCGACGTGAGTTAATTAATATAACTCCTTTTGTAAATCAGTGTTTGATTGATAGTGGTATTAAAGAAGGACTATGCCTGGTAAATGCTATGCATATAACTGCAAGTGTTTTTATAAACGATGATGAATCTGGCTTACATCATGATTTTGAAGTGTGGCTCGAAAAACTTGCACCCGAAAAGCCATATTCGCAATACAAACACAATGGTTTTGAGGACAATGCAGATGCTCATTTAAAACGTACAATTATGGGTCGCGAAGTTGTTGTAGCTATAACAAATGGTAAACTAGACTTTGGTCCTTGGGAACAAATTTTTTACGGAGAATTTGACGGAAAGCGTAGAAAAAGATTATTGGTGAAAATTATTGGAGAATAGTATTTAATGTTAAAGTTGTCAAGTTGCACATTGCTGCACGTTGTATTCGTAGGTGGTGTTATAGGCTGTAAATTTTACTCTTTAATAATTCTTGTCACCTCGGTTTTATTATTTCCAACTTGTTTTAAAATGTAAATTCCTTTTGAAAGTCCACTTATATTAATATCAGTTATTCCTTGCTTTAAATTTTGTTCTAAAATTACTTGTCCTTGCATGTCTGAAATTAATATGATTGATTTTTGCAGGGACTCAATAGTCAATTTATCATTTGCAGGGTTTGGATAAACTGATTTCAGTTCTCTGTTATTTGTATGCATATTTACACCATTACCAATATTTTCACAAGCAAATTCCCCCATTGTTAAAGTTGTATTGCCCCATGGATTAAATGTAAGGCCAGCAATCTTAATCCAGCCATATTTATAAGAAGAAGCTACTTGTACACGTACACCAATGTAAGCGGTGAATGAGCAATTTGGGCATCCACAACCGTAACTTCCTGTATACACAGTATAATAATTCAAGTAAACTAAACTATCCCAATTTGCATTTGAATTTATAGAGTAATTGTAATTAAATTCATGAGCTATTCCAAACCTATTTACATATACGCCAGTATTTGTATAACAAGTATCGAAATAACCTAAAGCAACATTATTGTTATTAAGACCGCTTAAAGTACAATAATCCGAATTCATACCTAAAGCTGTAGTAGGAGGACGAAGTGCAAATTGGAAGTCCATGATTCCATCATTATTTATATCAATCAAATAAAATTGCGGATTATAATTCGGTGGGTTTTGGGGGATGTTAATTACTATACTATCAGGTACAAATTGGTAATGGTAATCATTTATACTATGTTGTCCAGAAATAATGAATTGTGCATTGACCAAACCCGTCAAACAAATTAATACAGTAAAGAGTGAAAGTTTTTTCATTTTATTTATAGCCTATAACAAAAATATAAACCAATCTATTACTGTTTATTTTTCTTTAAATTTTCGTGAAAAGTATCTGATTTTTCATGTGGATTAAAAAAGGGACTATAAACACCCTCTTTTGTTTCGTGATTATAATAACCTTTTATAAATTGCTTATGTAAAATATTATAATTCTGGTCATCTTCATTTAATTCATCACTAATTTGTGAAAAAATCATTTCTTTTAATACTTTATCATCAGCATCAATTAAATCAGAATAAAATTTTAAGATTTCAACTCCTATCTGAATAACAATAGTATGTTTGCCGTAGAATTTTCTTTTTACTAAAAAATAATTTACTTCAATTTCATTAATATTTGAAATATTATCTGTTGTATAATCTAATGATTTAATAAATTTAAATCCTTCGTTAATTATTGAAATAGCAGTTTCTTCCAAAAAGGTATTATGAAGATAAATTAAAATATTCTCATCATATCCTATAAAGTCGCGAAAACTAATATGTTTCTTTGTTAACGAATCAGGCATGAATAAATATAAGTGTCAAGATTTATAATGATTTTCAAATTTATTAAATAACAAATTATAAACAAAATTTTATACACACATTTATAACAAACTATTTATCTTTATTATATTGATAAAATATTCCTTTGTCAAATGGCGTCCACATACAGGCTTTCTGACCACAAGAAACTAGACTGATATTTGTCCATGTATTACAGGTGTGCAAAAGCGAATAGCTTCCATAAGCCTCGTAAAATGCATCATTATCACCATAATTGGCATTAGTCTTAATATTTATAAAATGCCCGTTTTTATCTTTCTTAAGGCTTCTTAAAATATATTTTATTAAATTAAAATATTGTTTTTTGCTTATATTTATTTTTATACAACTTTCTGATTCTTCAATTTTCTTATAAAATGTTGCATGTATTGCCGAGTTGCTTAAACCAAATGCTGCATTAAATGCAGTTGTAAATTTTAAATCTGCCCATGTTGGAGTTTCAAGATAAAACCCTTTATCGCCCCACCCTATTGCAATAAACTGCATTAAAGAGTCTTTCTTTTTTGTGTATTCAAATTTTATTTCTTTACTCCAGTCGTATTGGTCATTTTTTATTGGCATTACTATGTCAGTATGAACTCCATTTGTTAAAATATATACTGAAATAGTTTTACCTGACTCTTTTTTAGCTTCAATCTGAATATGCGAAAATATATAAGCGATTAACATGTAAAGTGCCGGCAATAATATTAAAGAAAGAATGAAAATAGAAATTATTTTAATAATCTTTTTTAACATTGTGCAAGTTGTTAATTTCTGTTTTATCCTCCAATTGCATTGAATTTATTAGATAAACTGTAGGTGCCACATTTGGGTTTATTTCCTATAGCCATTTCTATGGCTTTTTCGGCGCCCAATTCTCTAACATTATATGCAATGTCATTAAACAAACATGGTCTTAAATAACCATCACTTGATAATCGCAATTTGTTACAATTATTACAATCGCCTCCCGTTCCACCTTCTACAACAGAAAATTCACCTGTTTCTAAATTCATTTGATGAATAAACCGAACCATTAAACCGTGTTTTTCGCAAAACTTTTTTACTTGTAATGCATCTGGTTCATTCTGGGATTTATTAACAACACAATTTATTTTAATAGGTCTTAGACCTGCATTAATTGCAGCTTCAATACCTTCAATTACTTTATTAATATCACCACCTCTTGTAATTTCTTTGAATTTTTCAGGATTTAAAGTGTCGAGACTAATATTTACCCTTTTTAAACCTGCTTCAGATAATGGTTTTGCAAAATCTTTTAATAATATTGCGTTTGTTGTTAGAGATAAATCATTAAGCTCCTTAATTTGTGATAATAATTTTATAAGTTCTAAAATATTTTTTCTTACAAGAGGCTCACCACCTGTAATTCTTACTTTATTTATGCCATTTTTTACAGCAATTTTAGTAAACTCATAAATTTCCTCAAATGATAATATATCCTTATGGTCAATAAGCTTTACACCGTCTTCAGGCATACAATATTTGCATCGCAGATTGCAACGATCGGTAACAGAAATCCTTAAATAATGTATGTCTCTGTTATATCTGTCTAACATTTACTATATCCCCTTTCTTTAATTCAAATACACCAATACTTACCGGGAAAAGCACATCGGCATTGCATAGAGATGAAACATGGGCTGAGCGGTGGTATTCAACTGGAACGACTTCTCCTTTTTCGTTAATTTTTGATGGCACCCATAACATAACATCGGCTTTTGCTCTTTTAAAGTCAGTACCTAATGTCAAATAAATATTTTTTTGTACTTCATTTGAACCCATCATTTTTTGTAAAAATGGCTTAACTAATATTTCAAAAAGTACAAATGATGATACAGGATTACCTGGTAAACCAAAAACAAATGCATCTTTATGCACACCAAATACAGTAGGTTTTCCAGGTCTGATTTTTATTTTTTCGAAAATTAAATCTACATTATTTTGTTTAAGTATTTTAGGCACAAAATCAAAGTCGCCCATTGATACTCCGCCGGTTAATATTACAACATCATTTTCAGAAATGGCTTTTTTTATTGCCAAATCAGTTTTTTCTTCAGTATCTTCAATTATTCCAAAATAAACAGGAATAGCATTTATTTTCTGAACCTGAGAATATATCTGCCATGCATTGCTGTTTCTTATTTGACCTAATGCAGGTTTAGTGTCAGGTTCAACAAGTTCGCTTCCAGTAGTTAATACAGCAACTCTTGGTTGTTTGTAAACTAATAATTCAGAATATCCAACAGAAGCTATTAGTGCAATATGTTGCGGTTGTATAAGTAAACCCTCTTTTAATAAAACTGTATCTTTTTTAATATCTTCAGCCTTGTATGCAATATTAATCCCTGTTTTTTCTGTAGTTAATTTTATGTGAGTCTCGTCTATTTTCTGAGTGTGTTCAACCATTAATACACAATCTGCACCTTCGGGTAACATTGCGCCTGTCATTATTTTTGAACATTGATTCTGCTTAATGTTATTTTTTGGAACATCTCCGGCAGCAATTGTTTCCAAAACTTCAAGATTATTATGAATGTCGTCAATTTTACAAGCATAACCATCAACTGCCGATTTATCAAAAGGTGGCATATCTATATCGGCAATTATATTTTGAGCAAGAAATCGGTTAGTTGAATCCAATAACTTAACTTTCTCCTTATCAGCACATTTAGCTTTTTCTAATACAGTTCTTAATGCATCTTCAAATAGTATCATTTTCAGAAATAAAATATTTTCAAAATTAATTAATTTTAACCTATTTGTTAATAGCATTTTTAATATCTTTGTTGTTAATTATATAATATCATATAATTATGTTCATGTAATTAAATTCTAATTATTTAAGTTATGATAGCAAATCAGGTTTTATTAGGCATGTTTGGCGGACAGGAAATAATAATAATTTTAATTATAGTATTACTTCTTTTCGGCGGAACAAAAATTCCTCAGCTAATGCGTGGTTTAGGCAGAGGAATGAACGAGTTTAAAAAAGCTAAAGATGGTGTTTATGATGAACTAGATATTAATGATACTAAAACTACTAAAACTGATAAAAGTAGTACTACAAAATCAGCTGAAAATAACAAATAGAAGTTTTATTCTCATTTCAATATATACTTGATAGTGAGATTAAGATACTAAAAACAAGTTTATGTTTAGGTTTCTATTTGGATTTTATAAAAAGAAAGAAAACGATTCAACCTTCTGGGGACATCTTGATGAATTAAGGAAATATCTATTTCGCTCAGTTATAGCAATTTTTGCTTTTGCAATTGTTGCATTCATATATAAAGATTTTATTTTTAATACTATTATTCTTTTACCAAGTGATACTAAGTTTATTACTTATAAAGCATTTTGCAAAATAGGTACCTTCTTTAATTTTGATGGTTTATGTTTTCAGCCTTTTACCTTAGATCTTATTAACACAGAAATTGGTGGGCAGTTTCGCTACCATTTGTTAATTTCTATAATTTCAGGAATAATTGTAGCATTTCCTTTTATTGTTTGGCAATTATGGCAGTTTATTAAACCTGCTCTTAAAGAAAGGGAATTAAAATCATCAAGGGGAATAATTTTATACATTTCAGCTTTATTTTTATTCGGAGTATTCTTTGGTTATTTTCTAGTAGCACCTTTAACAATAAATTTTCTGGCAACCTATGAATTAAGCTCAAATATTAAGAATTTAATTTCAATAGGATCGTATATTTCAATTTTATCAATTCTTACCTTATCAATGGGAATTGTTTTTGAACTACCTGTATTAATATATTTTCTTACAAAAATTGGTTTGTTGTCATCTGCGTTTCTTAGAAAATACAGACGTCATGCAATAGTTGTGATTGCTATTTTAGCAGCTTTTATTACTCCTTCGGGAGATATGTTTAGTATGTTACTTGTAGGATTTCCAATCTGGGTGCTATTTGAAATCAGCATCTTTGTTAGTAAAAAAGTAGAAAAAAACAGAAAAGAGATTTTAGACTAATTTCCATTCATTTCCAATAATTGTAATTTTATTTTCTATTTTTAAAAGTTCATCTTCCAGTTTTCCGTTTTCTACAGTAATTATAAGGTCTGCAGTATTTCTGTTGGTTATTTTATTTATATCCTGAACTTTGTTAATTGAAGATTCTATAAAAATTAAAAGTCCAGGTTTAAATATTCTTCCTAAAACTCCCGATTCGCAAATTATTAAACGGTCATCTCCGATATGTTTTAAAATAATTTCAAATGCTTCTTTAAGTTTATAATCTTTTGTCTCCAAATAATAAACAGGGCTGGCTCCAGCCTGAAAGAATGCCGAACTGTCTTTAGTTGTTATCTCATCTTCCAGATAAATATTGCAATCAATATCATTCCAGATTTTATTTTTTGGTTGTTTGTCGGCATGAAAATGTGGCGAAACTTTAATTGCTGCAATTTTATTTTTTTCCTTATTTACTTTTATTATTTTGCTTACCAGTGCAGTTTTTCCGGTATTTCTTCCCGAGCCACAAACAATAAGTAAATTTGGTAAATAATGATTCATTTTAAATTATTTAAATCGTAAATAGTATTTACATTACTAAAAACATTTTTATTAAAAAATGGAAGACTCTCGGATATTTCTAATTGTTTGAAATTACAAACAGGTATCAGACTTAAAGGCGAGTAATCATTTTTTGAAAATAAATCTTCAATAACTGGGATTAATGATTTTGTGTATATTGCACATAATGGCTCATAATGAGAATTATAAAATGGCATTATCAAATCAAATCCATTTGAATTATCAATAATATAACTGATTAATTTATCTGTAATTAAAGGCATATCACAGGATATAACAATATTTACATGATTTGAACTTTTCTTTAAACATGAATAAATTCCTGCAAGAGGCCCATATTTCCCGATTTCATCAGGTACTTTTAAATAATTATATTCATTTAACTTGTTCGAGTCGGCACTAATAATAATTTCATCACAGTATTTCCTGAACAAATTAATAGGATATTCAATTAATGGTAAATTGTTATAAATGATTTTACTTTTGTCCTTACCTATTCTACTGCTCTCTCCGCCAGCTAATATAATTCCTGTTAAATTCATTTAATTTTAAAATAGTTTTTGATTTTTTTGTCAGAGATATAATACATAATTGTTCCTACTATCATTCCAATTAAATAACCATATGGTAAGCCACATGCAATTAAGGCAACCAGTAATGCTATAAAGAAACTCTTTTTAGAATCAATAATATCTTTTATAAAAATCATTAATGTTAATCCCTCAAATAAAAGAATTACGCCTAATACTGGTAAAGGGAATATCTTAACAATTTGCTCAAAACTACCGCTAAAGAAAAAACCTAAGATTAAAAACAATATGCCATAAATAAATACAGATCCTCCGGTTCTTGCACCAAATGCGTAATGTCCGGCCATGCCACCCGAACCATGACATGTAGGAACACCGCCTAAAAATGGATTAATAATATTTATTATTGAATAAGTAAGACTGATTTTTTTTACTGTTATTTTTTTCTCTGGAAAATAATCAGTTGCCATTTGTTTTGTTGCAATAATTGAATTTCCAATAGAAAGAGGAATCTGTGGAAGTGCCAGTATTAAAAACCCGGTTAAGATGTCTGTCCAGCTCGGTGTATACAATTTTGGTATTGAAAAGCTAATTGCATTTACAAAATTAAAGTTTGTGAATTTAAAAATTAAGGCATAAGCAACGCCTGCAATAATAATAAAAATGGCCGGAGGATATTTTCTGTTTCCTAATAAAATTATTGTAATAATAAATGCAATTCCTGCAAGCCAATATCCCGAAAAAGAATCTGCTACAACATATTCTTTTAATGCAACCATAGAAAGTTGAATTCCAAGCCCAAACTGAATTCCACGCACCACAACCTTAGGAATATATTTTGCAATTAAATCAACAAGACCTGTTAGTGATAGAACTAACATTAATACACCAATTGCTAAACCGCCACCATAAATAACTTCGGGAGCAATTTTTTGTGTAATTACAATCATTGCAACTGCTTTTAATGGTTGAACCGGCATTGGAATTCCGTAAAGCATTGCAGTTAGCAATTGCATAATCCCGTATGTTATTAAAACACTGGCACTATCTAATCCAGAAGCCAGTATCATACCAATTATTAAAGGTAAATCGGTGCCAATATCACCAAAAGCTCCCGAAAACTCATTTCGGTCGAACCTGATGCGAGACTTAAAAAAAAATAAAACATTTGCCATACTCAATAAAAATGCCTTCTATCAAATGGAAAGAAGGCACAATCATTAAATATTTTTTAATGACTTTCTCCTTTCCAATTTGGGTTTTAAACCTCGGGTGGGCTGTTTGTTTCCATTGACCCAATGGTTAATTTTCATAGACTTTCATCCTTAGAAAACTTAACTCGGAGACTACAATAAATATAATTTTGTCGAAATTTTCGACTCGTAAAGTTATTAATTATTAGTAAACAGAATAAAAAAATATAGTTATAATTCCCAATTTTATAATAATTTTGAGACCTTAACGTTTCATCGATATTAATTTTTCAATTCATGTCAAAATATATTTATAAAGCAGTAATAATAATTTATTTAGCCTTGTTAAGTAATACTGCTTTTTCACAAGATGATTTTTATAGTAAATTTACTAAAAAGGCAGATTACACTTATGCAACCAATGAGTTTTTCAAAGCCTTAAATATGTATAAAGATTTGTATAAAGAATCTCAAAACAAAGATGAGAAGAATTATATTTCATTTAGAATTGCAGAATGTTACAGAAATATGAATCAAACTCAAAAGGCAGAGGCTCAATACTTAAAGGTTATTACTAAAAATTATCAAAATCCTCTTATTTATTATTATTATGCGGATATGCTTCAAAGGAATGAAAAATATGCTGAAGCCGCTGTACAATATGAAGAATATTTAAAAAGAGTTCCTAATGATGAAAGAGCAAAGGTGTCAAAAATTTCCTGTTCCCTTTCAGCAAAGTGGATTGATAGTCCTACCAGATATGTAATTGAAAACAGAAAAGAATTAAACTCGAAAGAAAGTGATTTTGCACCGGCATATGCTTCAAATGATTATTTAAATATTTACTTTACCTCTACCCGCCCGGGTATTCATGGTGAAAAAATAAATCCTGTTACAGGTCAGATATTTTCTGACATTTTTGAAACTTCTTTAGATAAAAAAGGTGAATGGAGTAAGCCTGAACCGTTAAATGATACTATAAACTCAGTAAATGATGATGGAGCACCGTGTCTGTCAGATAACTATAATAGTTTGTATTTTACTCGATGCAAAATTGCAAGAGGTATTAAACTTGGTTGTCAGATTTATAAAGGCGTACGTGATCCTGGTGAAGACTGGCTAAAATATGAAATAGTTCAAATTGCAAATGATAGTATTTCTGTTGGATATCCTTCAATTTCAAAAGATGGTTTAACAATGTATTTTGTTGCTAAAATGTCAGGAGGATTTGGTGGTAACGATATTTATATGATGACAAGAAAGTCAAAATCAAAATCTTTTGCAAATCTTGTAAATCTTGGAATGGAAATTAATACCCTTGGCGATGAAATGTTTCCATTTATCCGTGAAAACGGCATATTGTATTTTTGTTCCAACGGTCATCCTGGTATGGGTGGACTAGATATATTTAAAGCAACAAAAAATGAAGATAATGAATGGATAGTTGAAAATATGAGATATCCGATTAATTCTTCTCAGGATGATTTTGATATAATATTTAAAGGAAACTCTGAGGAAGGATTATTTAGTTCTTCACGAAAAGGAGGAAAAGGAAAAGATGATATATATTCATTTATTTTACCGCCAATGGAGTTTGTTTTACAAGGTGTAATCAGAGATGAAAATACCGATAAACCTATTAAGGGTGCAAGAATAAGAATTGTAGGAAATGATGGAACTGATCTTGACATTACAACATTAGATGATGGTACATTCAGATATAAACTTAATCAGCATACAGATTACATTTATTTAGCTAAAAAGGAAGGCTATCTTAATGGAAAGGGAAGAATAACAACTGCTGAATTAGCAGATAGCAAGACTTTCTCTGATGTAATTAGATTGGCTTCAATTTCAAACCCTGTTGAAGTAGAAAATGTATTATATGATTTTGGTAAATGGGATTTACGTCCTGAAGTTAAAAGAGAATTAAACGGACTTTCTGATATTTTAAAAGCAAATCCAAATATTACAATTGAATTAGGCTCTCATACCGATATGGTAGGCGATTCTTTGAGTAATGTTACATTATCTCAAAAACGTGCTCAATCTGTAGTTGATTATATGGTTGAAAAAGGAATTGCAAAAGATCGTCTTGTGGCAAAAGGTTATGGAAAAACAATGCCAAAAGTTATTAATGGAAGAAATGCAAAAGATTCAAAAGATGGAGTTTTTAAGGAAGGTGATATTTTAACCGAAGAATATATAAATAAGCTAGCAACTCCTGAATTAAAAGATCAGGCTAATCAAATGAATCGTAGAACCGAGTTTAAAGTTATTTCTACCAACTATATTCCTGATATTGACGAAGAATAAATAATTACTTTATTAACATTTGTTTTATAAGTAATGTTATATCAAATTATTATATGTTTTATATTTTAAAGTTTTTTATGTTAATCTATTAATAACGTGAAAAATTATTATGTATCTTTGAGTAAAATAAAAAGACATGAAAACTTTATTGTTTTTCGTTTCAGTTTTTTTCTGTTTTAATCTGGCTATAGGTCAGACTGATTCTACAACTGAATATTTTAATCCATCTAATTTATCTCCGGTTAAAAAAGGAGTTTCTGGTCGTTGGGGCGTTAATGCAGGTGCATTTGGTGGTAGTTTTAACGGGCAAGGTTATTATGGTTCCTTTTTGGCTCCGAATTATAATGTTAATTTAACTTCAAAACTATCTGTTCAGGCCGGTGTAATTTTCAGTAGTTTTAGTATGCCAAGTAGTTTTAATACCGAGGGTGGTTCAAGAATGAATAATGTAAACGGAACTTTTTTTTATACACAAGGATCTTATAAAATCAGTAATAAAGTTTTTCTAACAGGTGGTGCTTATACTTCACTTGCAAAGCCTGATGTTCCTAACAATATAAACCCTGCTTATTATAATGATGCTAAGGGTGGCAAAATAGGTATTGGTTATAATATTAATGAGAAAACCAGCTTGTATTTCGAAATGCAATATAATAAAGGCAATTCACCGTTTAATTCTTATTCCTCTCCTTTTTCACACAACTGTGGAAATTCATTTACAGGTTGGTAAATTCTATTTTTAAAACATAGTTTTTTCAATTTTTCATCATCGTATTTTTTAAGCTTTTTTTTTATATTAGCGGTATTAATAACCATTTAAAACTGCTAAATATGAATCGATTTAGTTTACTTATTTTAATTATCATTTCTAGTTTTTCAATCTCTCATTTAGGTTATAGTCAGACTATTAAACCTATTATTGCAGATGACTTAATTATTAAACAAAAGATTAAGGAGAACCCTCAGATTTTAAATGATTATTTGCTTTATGAAAAAAACTTTAAGCAAATTATTGAAAATCTTAATAACATTAAAGTAGATACTCTGATTAATGGTAGAAGAATAATTCCTGTAGTGGTTCATGTTATTCATGCAAACGGACCTGAAAATATAAGTGATGCACAGGTTATAGATGGAATTAATAAAATGAATATTGATTATGCAAAATTAAATGCAGATACAGTAAATATTTTTCCACTTTTTAAACCAAGAGCATCAGATTTTGCAATTGAATTCAGATTAGCAAAGATAGATGTACTTGGAAATTGCACTAATGGTATTGAACATATCTTTGATCCTCAAACTAATTGGGCATATTTTGCAACTATGAAACAATACGTTTGGGATCCAACAAAGTACATGAATATTTTTGCTGTAAATTTTATTTATCCTGAAGGTATGTCATTACCCGACGGAGCTTTTATTGGCGGTATGTCTCCTTTTCCTCCTGACAATACTTTATCACAGGCATTAACAGGTGGTGATTCTGATATTGATGGTGTATTAATTCGTCAGGACTGTGTTGGCTCAATTGGAACAGCAACAGATATGGGTGGAATGGGTATAAATTTACTTAACAGAACATTTACTCATGAAACAGGTCATTATTTTAATTTATATCATCCATTTCAAAATTTAATGTTTGGATTATTGCCCGCATCAAGTGGTTGTCCTACTCTATTTGCATCAGCCGGCGATGAAGTTGACGATACTCCTCCTGTAGCTGTTGCAACACAAAATACTTCTGTATCATGTTTTACTCCCGGAAGTATTAATTCTTGCACACAAGATAGTCCTGATGAGCCTGATATGATTGAGAATTATATGGATTATCAATTCGGATATTGTACCAATTCATTTACAAACGGACAAAAAGCCAGAGTTGATGCGACTCTTGCAGGTATCAGACATAATTTGTGGACAAAAGAGAATTTAATTGCAACAGGAGTTTTAGACACAAGTTACCATCCGATTTGTGCACCAATAGCTGACTTTTCTGCAACCCCAAAAAGAATTTGTGTTGGCGATGCTGTAAACTTTTCAGATATTTCATTTAATTCAGCTCCAACTTCATGGAACTGGGATTTAACCGGCGCAACACCTTCAACTTCTACACTTCAGAATCCTTCTGTAACATATACAGCAGCAGGAATATATCCTGTAAAACTTATCGTAGCAAATGCTTCTGGAAATGACAGTATAACAAAAACTTCTTATATCAGAGTATTTGATCCATCTACAAATGTTCAGGTTCCTTTAAATGAAGATTTTGAAGCTGGAATTAACCCTACCTGGATAGTTGATAATGCAGCTGGGATTGGATGGGAAATTACTGATACTGCTTCTGTTTCTGGTACTAAATCTGCAAGAATCAGAAATTTTATCGGAAACCAGAATGGCAGTTTTGACGATTTGATTAGTGATGGTTATGATTTAACTTCTTTATATAATACTGTACCTCTTAAATTAAAATTTAAATATGCTTATTGCGGTAAAATAAATCCTGGTACTGTTCTTACTGATGCCGATACTGCATATGATAAAATGAGAATTTTAGTTTCTACAAATTGTGGTAAAACTTGGGCTCAAAAATGGGCAAAATTAGGAGCTGCACTACAAACCACTACAGTACCGAATCAGAATAGTTTTGACCCTGCACCTGCCGACTGGGCATCAGATTCAATAAATATTCATATATATTTAAATCAGCATCAGACAAATTTTAGATTTAAATTTGAATTCTTTGGCAATGGCGGTAATAACATTTATCTTGAAGATATTAATATTGACAATGGTACATATACCGGAATGGATTCATATTCTATGGATCTTGTAAATATGGAAGTTTATCCTAATCCAGTTGACGAAAATTCAACTATTTCATTTGATTTACCAGAAAACATGAATACTAAAATTCAAATTATAGATTTGGTAGGTAAGGAAATTAAGGCTATTGAAAATAATGATTTGGCAGCAGGCCACCATGAATATTCAATTAGTAAGAATGATTTGAATTCTACCGGATGCTACTTTGTTAAACTAACTGCTGGTGAGTTTGTGTTTACTAAAAAATTAATGGTGAAATAAATTAATTTTATAAAAATCTTAAAAAGGCGCAGATGAACTCTGCGCCTTTTTTATTATTTTTGTATTCTAAACACCTACAAAAATTTTAATGTTAGAATAATATGAATGAAAAGACCAGAATTTTAGCTAAAACAAAAAACATTCAGATAATTATTGATAATTGTCTTCTTCAGAAAACTGAATTTACTGCAATTCCACGTAACTCTAATTCTGATGATTGGGAAGTTGAATTAAATATTAAAAGCATTTCTAAAGCTTTAGAATGGGGAATGTTTATTAAAGCAAACAGACTTGAATTAGCAACAAACGAATTATTTGTAAATCCTGTTACAACTCCGGTTGTTCAGCCAAGACCAAAGCCTAAAAGAAAAGAAAAACCAGTTGATTTCTCTGAAATAACTGAAGAACAATCCGATGAAAATGAAAACGAAAGTACATCTTTAAAAATGGAAATCCCTTCAAATAATCTGTTATCATTTGAATAAAACTCATCGGGATTTTCTGTTTTTTAACACTCTATACTTCATCGCAAATTCAGTAATTTATTTCAAATTGCTAACAAGCACGCAATTATGCGAACTTGCTATTTTTTTAAAATTACCGTAGGTTTGACAAAAAATTTAGAATGTTTCGATTATTCATTATAGTATTTTTAATTTGTCCTTTTGTTTTAGTTGCTCAAACCACTAATACTTTAGTTTTAAAAGGTGGTGTATATGCCTATTCTAATGATGCTCCTGTTAGTTTTGCAGCTGTTCATATAAGAGCTACAACAATAGGTACAATTACAGCAGAAGATGGCAAATTCGAACTTAATTTCGATTCAAAGTATATTAATGACACAATTATTTTTTCATCAATTGGTTATAAGCAGATTAAACTTCCAATTTCTAAAATTAATTTAAAACAATTTCTAAGAGTAGAAATACAGGATTCGCTTTTTCTGTTAAATGAAGTTGTTGCAATGTGTTATGACAATATAGAAGCACTTCGCTGGAAAAGTAAAAAAAATGATAAAAGCCAATATTTGCTTACTTTTTCAACTCGCGAACTTCAGAATGCAGCAAACTATATTAGTATTTTGAAAGAAAATTTTGGTGGCGATGCAAAAATAAAATCAAATTTTATTCGCTGGAAAAAAGTAAAGGTAAACGGAATATCTGATAAGGTTACAATAACCGTTTCGTGGTTCCCCTGCCCCTATTGTCCCGATCAGGTAAATGATGTTGCTGTTACCATAGAAGTTTTGGATAGAAAAGACAATAATCTGGTAGAAAATAGTACTTTCAGAAAACCTTTGATTAATTATTTTCAGAATCTTTTAGATAAAACTTTTGCGCAGGGTGTTGATAATGCACAACTGGAAGAAAGAATGCAGGTAATGTATCTTAAGAAAGCTAAAGACCCATATACCGGCCAATGTTACGGATATTATGAAACCGGGCAAAAAGGATTGCGTGGTGCTTATGAAAAAGGAATTAAAAATGGGTTCTGGGAATACTGGTATAGCAACGGACAAAAGAAAATTGAAGGTACATATTCAAACGGTAAAAAGGAAGGTAAATGGCGATTCTGGTATTCAAACGGACAACCTAGAATTATTGCAAATTATAATGACGACGAAATGGATGGAAAAAATATTTGGTACTATGAAAGTGGTGCTAAAAAGAAAGAAGCAACATTTCGCAAAGGCGTTTATCTAGAAAAAACAGAATGGGACGAAAAAGGTAATGTTACCGATGTTACTAACTTTTTAAAATAATTCTATACTTATTCTTTTTTGTGCAAGCATTCATGCTTGAAATCGACAAGTTTGTTATAATAACCAATATTAGCATAATATTTTGTTTCTAAATTATTTTGTATATTTGATAGTATAAAATAAATAACAATAAATAAGTAGTTGAAAATAAGGATTACTTAAAATTCTAATAGATGGATTATTAACTTATGAAAATTATTTTTTCGATTTTATTTTTTCTATTTTTATTTATTGTAAAAATCTCTTATGCTATTTGTTACGAATCAAAAGAGAAATCTCCTATTGTTTTAACATTAAGTCTTGAAAGAGATTCATTATGCCCTGGTGATTCGACATTTATTAATGCTTTAATTTCAGGTGGTGATGGTGGTCCATATTTGCTTTATAATGATTCAGGTGAAATAATTAATAATCCTTATTTAGTTCATCCCGATTACTCTAATGTTATTACAATAACTGCAAAAGATTATTCAGGTAATCAAATCTCAAAATCAATTTATATCCACATAATGCCATTTCCTCCAACTTGTGTTATTGCAGACCATTTAACAGGATGTGTACCACTTAAAATAGATTTTATAGAAATCAATCCGGATCAAAATGATAAATATTTTTGGAATTTTGGCGATTCAATAGTTTCGAATGACACTTCAACGTTAAAAAATCCTGACTATACATTTTGCAATGATGGTATATTTTCTGTTTGGCTTACTAAAACTTCTAAATTTGGTTGTTCTACATCTGTAATTTATATTGACTTAATAACTGCCTATCCTAAACCGGAAGCTAATTTTAGCTTATCTCCTTCTATTTCTAAAGTAAATGATAGTATACAATTTTACGATCTGTCAACTTTAAGTAGTAATGTTATATGGATTTTTGATGATGGTGATTCTACTAATACTAAAAATCCTATTCATTTTTTTACTAATGAAGGCAATTATAATATTAAACTAATAGCAGTTTCAAACATGGGATGCATGGATACCATGTTAGTAAATAAAACAATATATTTAGCAGGCACATTTTTGGTTAAGGTTTTCCCAAATCCTTTTCATGATTTTATTAAAATTGAAACATTGACCGATTTATTTGTTGAAATTTTTGATTCTGGTGGCAAGTTGATAAAAAATCTAAGTATTAACGAATCACAATCTATTATTGATTTAAGTAATTTATCTGTTGGAGTATATATGATACGTTTTAAAGATGGTGATAGTATTTTAGAAACAAAATTGATCAAATTATAACACTTTACACATAATAATACAATGGTATATAACTTTCTCAAATGAAAATTAATTTATCCAGATATTTATCAGAGACATCCAGACACTGGTTGTGCTATTTTTTAATTTTATAATAAAATTTTAAAAATATATTGTTCTCTCTCGATTAGTTAATGAAATTAATTAGAAATCATAATCATGAAAATTGAAAATAAAAAAATATTGTTACCAGAACAATATGAAGAACTATTAAAAGTTTTAAAAGTTCGTTTTGAAAAAAACATGAACCGACATAAGAGTATTGAATGGAATAAACTAAAAGCAAAACTAGAAGCCTGCATATCCGGAAGTCAAAATAGTATTGAAAAAATCTGGAGTCTGAATGAAATGGAAAGAACTGGTGGTGAACCGGATGTTATAGCTTATGATAACAATACCGGCGAATATATCTTTTATGATTGTTCACCAGAAAGCCCTAAGGATCGCAGAAGCATTTGTTACGACCGGGAAGCACTTGAATCAAGGAAAGAGCATAAACCAGCAAATAATGCTATTGATATGGCTGCAAAAATGGGTATTGAAATCTTAACTGAACAACAATACAGGGATTTGCAGAAGTTTGGCAAGTTTGATACAAAAACTTCTAGTTGGGTAAAGACACCTGATGAAATCAGAAAACTTGGTGGTGCACTTTTTTGTGATTGTCGTTACAATCATGTTTTTGTCTATCATAATGGTGCTGATTCATATTATGCAGTCAGGGGATTTCGCGGTTTGCAAAGAATATTATAACAAAATAAAATATGTTAGATAAAAAGTTTTATTCAAACGGGCAAAAGATTCATGAATTAATTGATGATAAGTTAACTTACTTTTTTAAAAACGGTAAGATTAAGGCAAAAGGACAATACGTAGCCGGGCTAATGGAAGGAGAATGGATATTTTATAGAGAAACCGGACAACTTTGGTGTGTAGGTAATTTTAAAAACAGTAAAAAAAATGGTTCATGGTTACGTTATGATAAGAATTTAAATATAGAGTATCATGAAAATTTTGAAGATGGTAAACTAATTAAAAATAAATAACCTTTGTAAAATCCAATTTCTTCATCATTTATAACGATAACAAAATAGAAAGAAATATTACTCTTTTATCTTCATAACAAGCCTCTCATTTTTTACATTTCACTATAATCCACCATGTTACAATCATACGCGCTTGTAACAGAATCTTTTGCTATGATTTGCTTTTTTTTAAGCAAGATGAGAACGAGTGAAAATATTATTTTTTTGTATATTTGATTATAATAAAATTATGATTTGTTATACTTATTTGTTTATAACTATCTGAATATGTATGATGATATATAAACTATAAGTGTCTTGCCAACAAGTCTATATAGGACTAATTTGATGAAATCAGAAAAAATAATATGACTTTTAAAAACTTGACTTTGTTATTGATTGGAATAATTTTAATCAATACATTAAATGCTCAAAATATAATCAGACAGTCTTTAAGCAGTTTGGGTTCTAACAATATGTTTGATGGTATACTTCTTCGACAAACAATTGGACAACCTTCAAACACAACATGTTTTTCATCCGAAAATAATACTATACGACAAGGATTTCAACAACCTGTGAATAATATTAATGCAAAAATCTACTCGAATAAGAAAATTGAATTGTCCTTATACCCTAACCCAATTAATGATTATTTTCAGATAAAAATTGTAGGTGATGACATTTCATATTCAATATTGGTAACAGACATTTTAGGTAACACAATTTCAACTCTGAATATTGCAGGAAACAATGAAAGCAAAATAAAATGTGACAATTGGGGTACAGGAATATATTTTATAAATATTTATTCTAATAACAACTTACAAATAACAAAGAAAATTGTTAAAATCTAATATCACTATGAAAAATTTATTGACTTCATTTTTAATTTGTCTTATTGTAACCATAGGTTATGCTCAAGACAATTTTTCACTTCATTTCGCTCAGACATATTCTAAGTTCAAGTTTTTAGATTCTGAAGGGAATAAAGATGATAATATAACATCAGCCATTAATTATTCATATGGTTTGAATTATAGTAAAATATTTTCATCAAATATTTTTGCCAGAATTGAACTTGGTTATAAAAACCTTGGTGCAAATTCAATTCTGAATAATCAAAAACTTGATTGGTCTTTACATTATACCGACCTTAATCTTGGTGGTGGTTACATAGTAAACAAAGGTAAGCTTAAGCCATTTATCGGAGCTTCATTTTATTTTTCATATTTGTTCAAAGCAGAACAATCAATTGGTTTGAGCTACTATAATATGCTTAAAATGGATGCTATAAAAAATACTGATTATGGTTTGAATGTGTATGCAGGTTTATTGTATTCTTTTACCGAATCGGCATCCGTATTGTTTGAACTTAGAAATTCAACCGGCATGAATCAATTGGAGCAAAATTCAGAACCAAATCAAAGTCAAAAATTGTATAACAGAGCATTATCATTGCATTTTGGACTTGTTTTTTCGATAAATAAAAAATAAATATTTATAAATTTATCGACTATGAAAAAGTTATATATGTATATTGTTTTTACAGTAACAATATTTTCAATAAATACTGTTAAAGCACAGGTTGTTGATGGCATAACATATCAGGCTGTTGCTATTGACGAAAATGGAAAAGAAATTGCCGGAATGGATGTAAATGGAAATATTTTATCAGACAAAATCATAAATATCCGGTTTACAATTTTACAGGAAGAAGTGTCAGGAATACTCGTTTATCAAGAAACACATACAGCAAACACAGATCAGAATGGATTATTTACCGTTGTTATTGGACACGGTGTTTTAACTGGTTTAAGTCCTGACACAAGTCTCTTAAATATTGATTGGGGTAGTTATAAACACTTTTTAAAAGTAGAAATTGATATAAAAGGTAATAGTGAATATAAATTAGTCGGTATTCAACAAATGTTGGCTGTTCCTTATGCATTTCATTCATTACAGTCTGACACTGCAGTGTTCTCATATTCTTCAAATCATGCTAACTATGCAGACACTGCAACATTTGCGTATAATGCACAATCGGCAGCAACAGCTAATACTGCTACTACTGCTTTGACTGCAAATTTTGCCCAAACTGCTGCAACTTCTAATTTTTCTGATTCTTCATCATTCGCATTTAATTCTCAAACAGCTACAACTTCTATTTATTCCGACACCGCTAATTATGCGTACAATTTAATCAATCCCCAAACAAATGACACGGCACAGGTTGCTAATTCATTAAGCGGTCATTATGTTGGCGAATTATTTGGAGGTGGTATTGTATTTTGGGTTGACCATTCTCGTCAACATGGTTTAATTGCAAGCCTTGCAGATTTAAGTGCAGGTATGCCATGGAGCAACATTATTAATGTTTCAATTGGATCAACAGCTGAAAGTACTTGGGATGGTCAATCAAATACACAAGCAATAATATCACAAGCAGGTCATACAAATAGTGGTGCATTATTATGTACACAGTATATATTTGGAGGTTTTTCTGATTGGTATCTACCATCAGTTTTTGAATTAAGACAATTATTAGTTAATGCTTTTCATATTACATTTATACTAGAGAATGATGGTGATAATTATTCAACAGGGTTGCCAATACCAAACGATGCATGGTATATGAGTTCAACAGAAAGATTTAATAATTGTTGTAGCATTAATATAGATATGGGATCAGGTTATGTAGGTGATAAAGATATCAATTATCGTGTTCGAGCAGTACGAAAATTTTAATTATGAAAAGTAGGCCAGCTGGTAACACACGTTTGGCAAAAACTGGGTGGGTGGTGCAACTTGACAAATATAACAATATGTATAATATTTAGCGGTTTGACACCGAAGGGGCAAGCACAACTGCAAGTAAAAGCCTGCCAAATTCAACAGCAAACCGTTACCGCTTATTTATAAAAAACAATTACAAGTATGACTTTAAGGATTTATTAACAAATATAAGATAAAGAATATGAAACAATTATTATTAGTTCCCATCTTATTCTTGTCACTACATACTTTTTGCCAAAAACTTAATTTTGAGAAAATCGCATTAAAGTTTGTTGTTGACTCTGAAGAGTCTTTTTTAAAGCGACCCTCATCAGATTCAAAAATCCTAATAATTAGTTGCTCTCAATCTGCAAATATTTTCTGGGATTGGGAATTACAATTTATTTTTTCAAAATCAGATTCGACTTTAATAAGGCAAACTCAAATTCAGTGTAATAAAGAAATTTCAAATCTGACTGATGAATTCCACAAAATATATCCTTATGATTCTACAAGTTATAAAAATGCTGGAAAATTATCAAGATACTTAAGAAAAAATGCAAAATGTAGCTTCATTTATGATCATTGCAGAAATACTAGGATTAAATTGAATAATAAGCAAAAACAAATATTTTCATTTAATGGTTATCGCTATGCAAAAGAAAATGCAGGTATGATCTATGCTACCTCTCCTTATTTCATTAACAATAATGAATTTGCAATTGTATTAGTTGATTTTTGCATTAAAGACATATCAAATATGGAAATTTATGTATTCATTGACATGAATGGGAAAATTCTTAGATACTATTGTGTTGATGACAAACAAAAAGGAAAATAGCTCTCTTAAAAATAAATAAACAATCAGTAACACCACCTACGAAAACAACGAGCAGTGAAGTGCAACTTGACAAATATAACAATAAATAATATTCTTAGCGGTTTGACCCCGAAGGGGCAAGCACAACTGCAAATAAAAGCCTGCCAAATTCAACCGCAAACCTTTAGCTGTAAGCAATACAAAATGACTTTAACAAATAAAATTATTATGAAAAATATTAAAAACCTGATTTTGTTTCTGATTTGTTCAGTTTCAGTAAATACATTTGCTCAAGATTATAAGCAATATTCTGTTTTGTCTAGTAAAGTAGAATACTTTTTATCTGAGAATAATACAGACTCAGCTATTATTATTTATAATCAAATATTTTCAACTTTCGGGAAACTTTTTCCTTTTGATAATCTAGATGCAGCAAAAGCTTTCGCCTCTAAAAAGGATACTGTAATGACATTACGGATAATATCTGACATGATCAAATATGATTTTAAATTGGATGAAATTTTAGAAGATAAAACAAATGATTCAATTTTTGAATTTGCAAAAAAATCCAAATTATGGGAGAATCTTAAATCAGTAAAATCAGAAATAGATTTTCCTACTTTTGCGAAAATTAATGCATGGATTGAAGTTGATCAATTTATTCGTAACAGAAATGAAGATGCCTGTAAGTATAAATATATGGCAGAAATAGATTCTATTAATACAATAAATGTAATGGAACTTATTAATGAACAAGGATATCCAGGATTTAAAACGCTTGGTTATAATCAAGATATTATTATTTTAATAATGCATTCTACAACTAACACATCAACAAAACATTATTGGGAATCATTTTTTAAACCCCTTTTATATTCTGAAGCTTTAAAAGGAAATATTTCTTTTAGTGATTATGCGATTGTTTTGGACAGGTACAATTATGCAATGAATGGTTTTCAAACATATGGAACCTTTAGAACAATTTCCGATTATGTGCCAATTGAAAACATAAAAGAGGTGGACATAAGACGTGCGGAATTGGGATTATCTAAACTAAGTATAGATGCAAAAATTAAAAAATTACAACTACCAGAAAAATATTAATTGCCTACAACTAACACAATATTAAATCAATCGGAAAATCTGTATGAAAATACAACCGTTACTCTTTTATCTTCATAACAAGGTTCTCAATTTTTTCCTGAGCATTTTTAAAAAACTTATGGCGTTGCTTTTCTCCTACCCCGCTTATCTGAGTCGATTTTCTGATAAGGTTTTTAAGCCATTCTTCGGTTTCGTTGCAAAATACTGTGTTTGTTGTTAAAATAGAGTTAAAAGTATTGTGTGTAAGATAAAGAGTTTTTGTGTTTCCGGCAGAAACAAATATATGATTATTTGTTAGCACAAAATCACTCTGATATAATGTAAAGTTTCCTTCATTTAAAGACCAACGCTCTTCGTTACTGAATTTAGAACTTTTTTCTGCTTGTTTTTCAATAAGCAAAAGCATGTCAGAAAGTTGTTCGCATACAATTAATGCATCCTCAATTGTTAAGAACATTCCCGATTCCCAGGCAAATTCAATAAGTTTTATGTTACTGTGTATTGTGTCGAAATGCCATATCTCTGTAGAGGGAATACGAATGTAAGTATCAGATATTTTTTTGCATAATTCTGATATTTCTGGTTTAATGTTATTATTGCTGTATTTTTTCCCATCCATTGATGGAATATTTAACATTGCTTTTTGCCAGAAGAATGCTTTAAATGCAGAATATTCCGGAGAAATAAACTGAATAAATATAGGTAAATCTCCTGCTGCATAAATAATATGTTTTGGGTTTGAATTATCTATCTTTTGAAGATCGCTAAGTATATTTTTAAGATATTCTTCATAACCGTTCTCATCGTGAATCATTCTTTGAAAATGAAATGTAGCAGATGTTTCGTCCTCTATTGTTGAAACATCGGGAGATATTTTAAAGTATTTGCATAGTTTTATCATCTCGTCCATACTTAAAATACTTTCTCCGCGCATTCTTCTGTATGCCCCATCCTGACTAATCTCAAGCACATCTGCAATTTCATTGGCAACAGAAATGTTTTGAGAAACCGATTGCTTAAGTTTTTCAAAGAATTTTAACTGAATTGGGTTTTTAATCGAATTATCAGCCATTTAATTTTAGTTGAAATTAATTAATTCAATATTATTCTTTTGCAATATATAATTTTTTGCTGAAATTCTTTAGTAAAAATCGCAAAAATGCAATTTGGTTTTATTTTTTATCAATTGAATTATTGAATATCAATTGAGTTAATAATCCTCTCATTATAAATCCGTTTTTATTCGCCTGCTTTCGGTTGCAATTTTACATCATCAAAACGATAAAAAAAACGATTATGAAAAAGTCAATTTTAATTCAGATTATAGCAATTCTAATAATGCTTAGCAATACAGAAAAGCTTTTTTCTCAATCATCGGATTCCATTCCTAATTTAAATGGCAATAAAGTGATTCTTTCATCAATTGGAAGAGTTAATTTAATTCTAAAAAAAGATGGTATAATAAAAAACTGTCTTATTACAGAAATTCACCCTTTATACATTGTATTTGAAAAAGAAAGCAGCCTTCATGATATGATGATAGAAAATATTGACTGGATTGAATTAGTTAATTCTAATGCACTAATTTTTGGGAGAGAAAATAAACCTTATATTAAATCTATTGCACCACAAATGAATGTTATTAAAAATTCAGCTATAAAAAAAGATACCATTGTACAGAGGCAGTTATTAAAATCTGATAGCAGCTATGTTATAAATAACAATGATTACAATAAATCAATAATTACTCAAAAATTACAGGCAGATTCAATGGAATTCTATTTTAAACTTGGTATTTCTGACAGCAAAAAGTATTATACAGGGAATTATGCATTTGCCGGTGGAGTGGTATCGGGAGTGTTTTTTCCAGTAGGCTGGATTCCTGAAATAATTATTGCTTCAACTCCTGCTAAGCAAAGTTGCTTTGGGCTTGAAAAAAATCCTAACAAAAATTTATACAAAACAAATAGTTGGTATAAGAAAGGTTATAAAAGAGCAGCTCATAGTAAAAAAGCAGGAATGGTATTATTGGGATTTCTTGTAGGAATAGCTTCAGACATAATAGTAATAAATATTAGACAAAGAATGATGTAAGGTTAATAATAATAAATTTAATTTTTAAACAAAATGAAAACAATAATGACAATTGCAGCAATGTTCTTCGCAGTAGGAATGTTCGCACAGACAAAACAAAGTGTAGCTGTATTAAACATAGACAGCAAAGGAGTTGTTCAGGATGCTCAAACTATGGGATACTTAGTAAAACTTGAAGTAGAAAAAACAAATGTTTATTCGGTGCTCGACAAGTATGAAGTAGCCGATATTATTAAAAACAATAATATTGATCTGAACAACTGCTATGCAAAATCATGTCTTGTAGAAACAGGAAAACTTTTAAAAGTTGATAAAATGATTTCTGGCAGTGCAGAAAGATTTGGAGAAAAGATTGTTATAACTTTAAGACTTATTGATGTAAATTCATCAAGTATTGAAAAGAACGAAACTACAGAGTATTTGAATTTACCGGAGATGCAGAAAATGATTGAAATATCGGTAAAAAAATTATTAGGAATTAAACCTGATCAGGAAATGGTTGAACAGCTTATTGATTATAATGTTCCTATCGAAAGTCCAAAAAATACTTTACGCTTAAATGGTCCAAGGATGGGCTGTTCCTATACTATGGGCGAATCGGCAAAAATACTCTCAACTAATAAACCAGGTGGATTTGATATGTTTCCTGCAACATTTAACTTTGGATGGCAACATGAATTTAAATATATAAGTGCCGGAAATTTTCAGGCACTTGTTGAGAATATTGTTATGATTGGAGGTTTAGAAAGTGGAAGATTTATTCCAAGCTATACACCAATGCTTGGGTTCAGGTTTGGTAAAGGAGCATGGGAATTTGGTTTTGGTCCTACTTTTAGAATAATTAAAAAAGCACGTGGTTATTACGACAGAAATAATGAATGGAACATAAGCAATGAATGGAAAGCCGATTCGACGAATGCTTTTCATGACGAGCCCGGATATTTTGATGATGGGAATAACTATGTGAAATATGAAATAAAAAATCAGCTTGATAGTCGTGGAGATATAAGCTTATCTACAGGATTAGTATTTGCAATAGGAAAAACATTTCATTCAGGATATTTAAATATTCCTGTAAATATCTATATTGCTCCAAGAAGAGATGGTTCAACAATAGGTTTTATGTTTGGATTTAATATTCAAAAAAAGAGAAAGATGTAATAACAAATATTACATGTTATTATAATAATATCTTTTCTTAATTAATAAAAACAATAACACAAGCGCGAAAGATTGTGTTATTGTTTTTTATTTAAAATAATACCAACAATGGTATTGTAAACCATAATATTAAAATAATGACTTTTATTAAGCCTCAAGCATTGTGAATATTAATTATTTTGTATATTTGAGGTCATGAAATATCATATTTAATTTGTTAAAATTAATTGTAAGTGAGAAATGTTTTTGAAATAATTGGTGGCTGGATTCGCACTATTATTGATTTCTTTTATCCCCCTTTTCGAAAATATACAACTTTACAATTTTTCAGATATGGAATTACCGGTGCAGGAAACCTTGTATTTGACTGGATTCTGTATTTTCTGATTTACACATTTGTTTTACAGCATCAGATGCTTAATTTAGGCTTCATAACATTAAGCTCACATATTGCAACTTTTTGTATCAAATTTCCTATAGTACTTTTTTCAGGTTTTTTGTTACAAAAATATGTTACTTTCAACGATTCCGATTTACGCGGACATGTTCAGCTATTCCGTTATTTTGTTGTGTTTTTAATTAATCTTTTGATAAATTATGCAGGATTAAAATTATTGGTTGATGGCTTTAACTTTTATCCTACCATTTCTAACATGATAGTTTCTATAGTTACTGTTTTTGTAAGCTATTTTTCGCAAAAGAAATATACTTTTAAGGTTGTATAGACTTTAGATAAGTTTTCTTATATTTTAAAATCTATTTAGTTTGTTGGAAATAATTCTAACAAAGGCACAAATCATAACTAACGTTTTTACTGCGAGTGTGAAATTGGCAATATGCCATAATATGCTACTCACTCGCAAGATGCTAGCGAGAGAAAAGAACTTATTCAACGAATGTAATTTAATCTCGAACCAGATTCCTCGCTATGCTCGGAATGACAAAAAATAAATTAAAACTCTGATTTAAAATAAAACTGAATATCCGGGAAATTATCCTGAGCCATTTTTAAGCTAAAGGCAGAATCGGCCAGGAAAACATCTCTCCCATATTTATCTTCAGCTAAAAAGTTGTATTTGCGTTTTTTAAAATCTTCTATTTGTGCTTTGTTATCACTAACAAACCAACATGCTTTATGAAGTTGTATAGAGTCGTATCTGCATGAAGCAGAATATTCGTTTAATAATCTGAATTGTATAACATCAAACTGAAGAGCACCAACTGTACCAATAATTTTGCGGTTTGAAGTTTTATGGGTAAACAATTGTGCAACACCTTCATCGGTTAATTGCTCCAAACCTTTTGCAAGTTGTTTGGATTTAAAAGGATCACTGTTTTCAACATAACGGAATAATTCTGGCGAAAAACTTGGAATTCCTTTAAAATTTAATATTTCGCCCTCAGTTAATGAATCGCCAATTTTAAAGTTACCGGTATCGTGCAGTCCAATAATATCGCCAGGGTAAGCATCTTCAATAACAGACTGTTTAGCAGCCATGAACGAAGTAGGGTTTGAAAATTTTAACCATTTCCCCTGTCGCACATGCATATATGGTTTATTGCGTTCAAATACACCTGAACACACTTTAACAAAAGCTATACGTGCACGGTGCAATGGATGTAAATTAGCATGAATTTTAAATACAAAACCTGAGAATTTTTCTTCTTCGGGTCGAACAATTCTTTCATTAGTATTTGATGGTAAAGGTGGTGGAGCCTGTTCTAAAAATGAATTTAAAAGTTCGTTTACACCAAAATTATTTAATGCTGAACCAAAAAACACAGGTGCAACAAGCCCTTCCAAATATTCTTCTCTGTTTAATTTTGGATACACTCCCCTAACAACTTCAATATCTTCGCGTAACTTATTAGCAGCTTCTTCACCAATATGTTTTTCTAATTCCTTACTTTCAATCGAATCAATTTTTATTGAATCTTCAATAAGTTGTTTTTCCTGCCCGCTGAAAAGGTTCAAGCTTTCGTTATAGAGATTATAAACACCTTTGAATGTTCTGCCCATTCCAATGGGCCATGTCATCGGACAAAGGCTTATATTTAGTTTTTTCTCTATTTCATCAAGTAAGCTATATGGGTCTAATCCTTCGCGATCTAATTTGTTTAAGAAAAATATTGTGGGTGTATTTCTCATTCTGCAAACATTTGAAAGTTTTTCAGTTTGAGTTTCAACACCTTTTGCAGCATCTACAACAATAATAACGCTATCTACAGCGGATAAAGTACGGTACGTATCTTCGGCAAAATCCTGATGACCCGGAGTATCAAGAATATTTACTTTATAGCCTTTGTATTCAAATCCCATTACTGAAGTAGCAACAGAAATACCGCGCTGCTTTTCAATTTCCATAAAATCGGAAACTGTAGTTTTCTTAATTTTATTCGACTTTACAGCACCTGCCTCGTGAATAGCACCACCAAACAAAAGTAATTTTTCTGTTAATGTTGTTTTTCCTGCATCGGGGTGACTAACAATTGCAAATGTACGTCGTCTTTTAATTTCGCTTATCTGATCCATCAATTTTTAAATAATTTGCAAAAGTAATCTATTTCTGAAGACTTTAAAAAATGAATGATACTTTAAGTTTTAATAAATCAAACTTTATAAAAGCTTAGTTATTTAAGTATAATCCAAATACTAGACATCTTAAAAGTCAAACTTAGCAAAGCTAACTATATATTTGTCAAAAATATAGATTCTTCACTTCGTTCAGAATGACAAGTATTTATAAAAAACGTAATTTTGCAAAAAATGAATTTTATGAACACAGAATTTTACAATACAGACGTTTTCAATTATATAGTGCTTCCATTAATGATTTTTGCAGCAAGAATTTGCGATGTGTCAATTGGTACACTAAGAATTATTTTTGTTTCTCGTGGAAAAAAGAACATCGCTCCCATTCTTGGTTTTTTTGAAGTATTTATTTGGATAATTGTTATTGGGAAAATAATGCAGAATGCAAGCAATTTACCATGTTATATTGGATATGCTGCCGGTTTTGCAACAGGTAATTATGTTGGAATGTGGATTGAAGAAAAGCTTGCAATGGGCTATGTTGTTGTAAGAATTATTACTCCCAAAGATGCTTTTGATTTAAAAAATGCATTACGTGAAGCTGAAATTGGTATAACAACAATTCCTGCCGAAGGTGCTATTGGTAAAGTTGATGTTATTTTCACTTCTATTCATAGAGCCGATTTACCTAAAGTTGTTGAGTTAATTCAAATTCACAATCCAAAGGCATTCTATTCTGTTGAAGATTTAAAATATGTGAGTGAAGGTGTTTTTCCCGTTCATCAAAGCCTTTTGAAAAAGCAGGGAATTACTTCTATTATGAGGTGGAGAAAAGGGAAATAAAATTTATAAAAAAGAAAAGAGGGTATTTAACCCTCCTTTCATTTTGTTGTTTAATTTTTAATTAACAGATATTTTATAATTAAATACCTTATTTCCATTAATCTTTCTTATTAAATATAATCCTTTAGGATATTGTTGAAGATCAATTTTAATATGCCCTTTTGATTCTATCAGTTTTTGAGATAAAGCAAGTTTGCCGGTAAGGTCATATATTTCAATTGTATTTCCATTCATTTTATCAAAATCATAATCAATATAAAACACTCCATTTGATGGATTAGGATATACATTGAAGTAATCGATATTAAAATCTTCGTATATAATGTTATAAAAACCAACTTCAAAGGAATCTATAACAATACATCCCCAATTGTCAGTAGCTGTTAAATAATAAGTTCCGGGTAATAAATTATTTAAATCTTCACTTGTTGCTCCATTACCCCAAAGATATGTGTAAGTTGGGCTGGAGCCTATTGTTGTAATATCTATAGAACCGGTATTACAAGTAAAACAATTTGATGGATTAATGACATCTGATAAAG
The DNA here is from genome assembly GCA_016218155.1 of Bacteroidia bacterium. NCBI lineage: Bacteria > Pseudomonadati > Bacteroidota > Bacteroidia > Bacteroidia bacterium. The sequence goes on along the minus strand of JACREQ010000069.1, from coordinate 113,268 downwards.
AAAACAATGCGGAATTTCCAACATTAAAGCTATTATAATAATTACATCCTGTAGGAATATTAGTAACTGTTACTAAATAAGTGCCTGAATGAATATTATATAACGTATCGTTAGTTTCACTTGTATTCCATATATAAGAATAAGGACCAGGATCACCAATAGTACTTAAAGCAATCATCCCCTGCCCTTCTCCGCAAAAATCGTCATTAACCTGTGAGTTAACCCCAAAACTTCCGGTTGCATTATTCACTGTTGCACTAATTGTAACTGTGCAGTTATTTAAATTTGTAATTGTACAATTATAAATACCTGATGAAATATTGGAAATATTTTGAGTATTACTACCATTACTCCAGATAAATGTAGAACCTAAATAATTTCCGGTTAATGTTAAATTTATGCTTCCGTTCGTATTTCCGCACACCTCATTAATAACAGATGTAGTAACATTAAATGTTGCAGCATTATTAATAGTTGCAGAAAGGTAATTATGACAGCCTGTCTGGTCGGTAATTGTACAATAATATGTTCCTGCACTTAAATTAAAATTATCTTCTGTGTACACATTGTTACTCCAAATAAAAGAATAATTATCCGGTGGAAAAACATTAATGTCGATATAACCGCCACCATTACCACAATATTCACTTCCATAGAAGCCTACTGATGATGAGAAATTTCCGCTATTTCCAACTGTTACAATTGTGTCATAATAACACGAACCTTCCCAGATTGCGAGTAAATAATTTCCAGCAATAAGATTATTAAATTCGTGAATAGGTTGTCCTCCCTGATGACCATTAAGTTCAAATGTGTAAGTGCCTGTACCTGCTGGGTCAAATGTGATGCTTCCTTGACTGTTTCCGCAATAGTCATTAAATATTGAAATGTTTTGAAAACCTAAAGAAGAATTGGAAATATTATTTACAAGAAAGCTTGATTCAATTGCACATCCACTATTATCGGTAATTGTTAAAATATAATTGCCTGATGTTACATTATTTAAATCTTCATTAACTGAACCATTGTTCCATAAATACTGATATGGCATATTTCCCCCTGTAAGAGTAATGTTTACAGCACCTAAATAACTATTACATGTGTCATTTGTTATTGTAGCGTTTTGTATTAAAAGTCCATTTGTTACATTTAAAATATTTGCAGAATAGAATACCTTACAGCCGGTATTATCCATAATTGTACATGAATAATTTCCACCAGAAAGACCAGAAATATCTTCTGATATTTCATTATTACTCCATGAGTATGTGTAAGGACCTGTGCCTCCATTAATTGTCAGATTTATTGAGCCATTATTTAATCCACATGAATCATTTGAAACAACAGCATTAGTAACTGCTAATCCGTTTGTATTATTATTAACAATTGATGTGTGAGTAAGTGTACATCCAACTCCATCTGTTACTGTTATAGTGTATGTTCCGCCGGAAATATAATACAAGTCCTCTAATGTAGAATTATTACTCCATAGATAAGTATATGGGAATGTTCCTCCATATATACTGACTTCAATATATCCCTGGTTATTTCCGCAGATATCGTTATAAACATAAACATTAGAAAATGAAAGACTGTTACTGTTTAAAATATTATAAATTCCTGAAACTGTACAATTATTAACATCTGTTATAGTAACAGAATAAGTAGCTGCAGATAAATTATAAATATCCTGCGTAGTTTGACTGTTATTCCAGATATACGTATATGGGGCCACCCCACCTGAAACTGAAATATTAATAGACCCATCGTTATGTGAACATTGTTCATGAACAATAGTTGGATTTGTAATTAACAATGCATTACCAATAGTATTTAAAGTTTCTGAGTGAGAAATTGTACAACCTGCTGCGTCTGTAATTAAACAGGTATATGTACCACTGTTTAAATTCGATATATCTTCAGTTAATGCTCCATTACTCCATAAAAAAGTATATGGTAAAGTACCACCTGCAATTGTAATATCAATAAAACCATTTCCTGCATTACAAGAAGCATAAGAAACTATAGAATTGTTTAAAGTTAAAGTTCCGGCATCATTTCCAACTGTCTCGTAAATTACTAATTCACACCCATTATTATCAGTTGCTGTACAGGAGTAGTTTCCAGAATTTAATCCTGAAATATCTTGTGTTATTGCACTATTACTCCAGATATATGAAACAGGCATTGTTGCTCCGGATATACTTATATTAATACTTCCATTATTGTTATTACAAATTTCATTTGTTATAATAGTATTTGAAATTGTAAACGTTCCTGGACTATTACTTACAGTATAATTAGTTGACACAATAGAGCAAGTTAAAGCATCGGTAATTGTAACTTTATAAATACCATCATGTAATCCCGATAAGTTCTGAGTTGTAGCTCCGTTACTCCAAAGGTAAGTATATGGAGAACCTCCCCCGGCAACAGTAATATTAATTGTTCCTAATCCGTTTGAACATGTTTCGTTATTTATTATTGCTCCCGAAATATTAAGTGTGCCTGAATTGTTATTGATTGTAAAAGTCTTAATTGTTTTACAGTTATTTATGTCTGTAATTGTTACTGTGTATGTTCCTGAATGTACTCCGGAAATATCCTGTGTTGATGATGAATTGCTCCATATGTATGTGTAAGGAGATATCCCTCCTGAAACACTTATATCTATTGCTCCTGTTCCGTTTCCGCAATTTTCATAACTAATTGAGTTTGTTGTTACGGTCATTCCTGGGGCTGTGTTGTTTACAATATAAGGTCCGGCAATTATTTTGCAACCTAAGTTGTCTGTAATTGTACATGTATAAGTACCTGCAATTATTCCTGAGATATCTTGTGTAATTGAGCTGTTGCTCCAGAGGTAACTGAAAGGAGTTTGAGTTCCTGTAACTGAAATATTAACAGAACCATTAATGCCTGAGCAAATTTCATTTGTAATTACAGTATTTCCTAATGCCAGCGTTCCTGCAATATTGTTTACTGTATAAGCATGAGAAATACTGCAACCCTGTGCATCGTTAATTGTTACAATGTAGTTTCCACTACTTATGTTTGATAAATCTTCAGTTGTTTGTCCCGAACTCCATAAGTATGTATAAGGAGTTGTTCCTCCACCAGTAACAATGTTAATTTGACCATTGATATTTCCACAGCTTTCATTTGTAATAATTGAATTGGAAATATTTAATGTTCCTTGCAAGTTGTTAATTGAAGAATTTACTGTAATCTGACAATTGTTAGCATCACTAATTGTACAAGAGTAATTTCCTGCTGAAATATTAATAAGATCCTCTGATGCAACGCTATTATTCCAAATGTATGTTAAGGGACTTGTGCCACCAGCCAGAGTAAGATTAATACTACCACCGTTATTGCTACACAATTCATCAATAGTTGAAACATTTGATAATTGTAATGTTCCGGGAGAATTTATAACAGTATAAACCGGAGTATGTAAAGCACAACCAAGATTATCGGTTATAGTACATGAATATGATCCAGCATCAATATTTGTTAAATCCTGAGTTGTTGCATTATTAGACCAATGATAAGTATATGGGATGTTTCCACCTGTTACTGTAATATTAACTAAACCTGAATTGTTATTACAAATCTCATCGTCGATATCTGTATAGCCTAATACCATTGTTCCCGATTCATTTTGGACTGTATAAGCAGGTGTGAATAATTTGCAATTATTTGCATCTGTAATAGTGCAGGAATATGTTCCTGCGCCAATATTTATAAGGTCTTGTGAAAACATTCCGTTTGACCATGAATAGGTTAGAGAACCGCTTCCGCCAGATATTTGAATATCGATTGAGCCATTATGATTTCCACAAACTTCATTAACAACGTTCCCAAATGTTTGAACTAAAGTTCCGGTTGTATTGTTAATTATTGCATCTGCAAATACTGCACAACCATTAGCATCTGTAACTGTTACGTAGTAATGCCCTGCATGAACTCCCACTAAGTTTTGTGAGGTGCTTCCATTAGACCATAAATAAGTATTTGGTAGTGCTCCTCCGGTTACTGTAATATTTATTGCTCCGTTATTATTTCCGCATGTTTCATTTGTTACAGAGACTCCCGAAACATTAAGTGTTCCTGTTTGATTTAAAATATTATAAGTATTTATTATCTGACAAGATTCTGCATCGGTAATAGTTACTGTGTAATTTCCACCGTGTAACATATAAATATCTTCATTGGTTGAAGTATTTGACCACTGAACTGTGAAAGGTGAAAAACTTGTGAACACTGTTAAGTTTATTGATCCAGCTGAGTTACCGCATGTTTCATTGTTAACTATGGCATTAGTTATATTAATATCACAATTTGGAATGCAATTGCCAACATAGTTTGTTACTGTAAAATTGCCTGATGAAGTACAGTTGTTCGAATCTGTAACAGTAACAGCATAATTACCTTGTACAAGGTCTGTTATATCTTCGGTTGTTGCATTATTTGACCAATTGTAAGTATATATTCCTGAACCACCTGTTAATGAAAGGTTAATTATTCCTTCATGATCTCCACAATTTTCATTTGTTATATTTGTTGAAATATCTATTGGAGCCAACTGGTTAATTGTAAATTCTTTTATTCCGTTGCATCCATTAAAGTCTGTAACAGTAACAGTATAATTAGCTGGAGCTAATCCTGTAATGTCTTCGGTAATAGCACTGTTATTCCAAATGTAGTTAAATGGTAAAGTACCTCCAGATACTGTCAGATTTATACTACCATTATTGCTTCCAGTGCATGTTGATGGTAAAGTTGTTCCATTTAATGCAAGAGTACCGTTATTAGATAAGTTATAAGTTCTGATATATGAACAATTGTCTGCACCAGTTATTGTTACAATATAAGTTCCGGAAGGTACTCCTGAAATGTCTTGTGTAGTAGGTCCGTTACTCCATTGGTATGTATAAGGTGTTGATGATCCTGTTACTGTAATGTTAATAGCACCATTATTCATTCCGCAACCAGGAAGGGTGTTTGTACTTGTAACTGTTGGCTGAGATGGTTGTGAAACTGTAACAACAGAATCAGGTGGTTCAGCTGTTAAGCTAATACTCCAGTTAAATACATAACCGTTGTTATTAGGAATTTCGTCTGTAACAATCAATGTCCATGCTCCATTTAAGGGAACACCAATTAAATTTGTTAAAGGCTGTTGCGATTGATAAGATCCTGCGGGAAGGTAACTATCCGTTTGAGAAATTCCCTGAGTTGTAATATATGTGTATTGATAATTATTAGCTTCAGAAACCATTGTTCCATAAGTTGGATTTTGGTTAAAGCAATAATCATATCCTACACCTGGCGTCGTATCCCAACTGTGTGTGTCATTAGATCCGGTAGCTACTGGTTCACCTAAATTAGTCTTAGAACCTCCTGGCTGATGTTTTAATTCTACTTGTGTCCCGTTAGGAGCCTGTAAAACAATTTGCAAATCTCCCATAAAAGAGTGTTCCATATTAATGCAAATTGATTGAAGTTGATTGATATCTGTTAATGTTTGTCCGGGAGCAAAACCTGATAAGTTAAGCGATGTAGAATAAGAAAAGCCATTCCCATCTGGTAAAAAAACCGCTCCACCTTCAAACATTGCACCGTTTACAATATCTTCGGCTACGCAACCATAACCATCCATAACATTAACATAATAAGTAGCTGCATTTAACCCTGTTATTGGCACTGTTGTATACTGGCTTGAAATACCGGTTGTACTATCTGTTAATGTTACGTAGTAAGGTGGTATTCCTCCAGTAACATTAATATTTACAGAGCCATTTGATGATCCGTTACATAAACTGTTTACAGAAGAAGTTGTAAATTCAATCAGGTTATAATCGTTTATAAATAAAGTCACTGTGTCTTTTTGCATACATGGTCCTGTACTGTAATAAATTTCAATAGTTTCGTTACCTTCTGTAATACCGTCTGCAATGGCATCAATAATTATTGTTGCAGAAGTTTGTCCTGCAGGAATAACAATTAACGTATCTACATGTGAATAGTCAACTCCGTTTAATGCAGAGCCTCCTATTCCAATCGGAATACTAGTATTTTGCGTCATTGCACTATCAAGCTGAAATGTGAAATTTGCCTGAACACAACCTTCAAGTGCAGTATTATTATCACTGAATGTATTTGCAGTAGCTGAAACATTAGCCTGAACAAGTGAATTTTCCTGCAGTAATACTCCGGTATCTAAAACTTCATCACTTCCATCAGCAATCATTAATTTTAGTCTATAGGTTTGACAAGGTATTAGTCCTGTTTTCTTTGCAGTCATTAAAGTTGTAAAACCATCATATTGAATGTTTGTATTTGGCGGTTCGTTATTATGATAAAACTGCCAGTAGTTAGCTGTATTTATTGAATTTATTGAAACCGGTGAAGTTGTTCCCGGTACAACGGCTAAATTTTCTTCACCTGTAATTCCTGGTCCGCTAATAAAAAAAGCAAATACATCATTATAACCCATACCAACATATTCATTATACTCTTCAGATAAAAAGATGTATTTAAACTCAATCTGGTCAGATTGTACCTGAAAATCGAATTGAAATACAACAGCATCATATGTTTGGTAACCTGCAAGATTTGTTAATAAAGGATTTCCAGCACCGTTAAATCCTGTAGAAGCACCACTAGAAGAATTATTTGGACCAATAGCCTGCATAACATTACCACTTGATAAAATTACCCCTGAATTAACTCCCAGATTAGTTCCGGTATATTGAAAAGCTCCTTTTTGTAAAGAATTTCCGCTAATAGAGGCATTTGTTACCTGAATATTATACCCAGCAAGAATATTCGCTAATTGTTGGGCAGAAAGACCTGTTGTAACTGTTAACTGAGAATAAGAAACTGAAGCAGTTATTAACAGAAATACTGCAAAAATTATTCTTTTCATATTATTAAATATTTGTAAATAAAAATACTAAAAAAACATATATAGAATATATTTTTATTCTGTATATGTTTGAAAACATTTAGAAACATTGAAAATAAGCTACTCTATTATCAACTTTTCGACTTTTATTAAATCCTCAGACTTAATAATTACAAAATAAAAACCTTTAGCATATTTAGAAATATCTATCTGCTTTGTTTCTTGATTAATGAATTGGTCTGAAAAAATAGTTGTTCCATTACTATTGATAATTTCAATTGTTGATTTTTTAGAGTTGTTAAAATTAACATTAAGTAAGTTACTTGTAGGATTATGGTAGAAGTCTATTTCCAATTTAGAATCTGAAAATTCAGATAAATCTGTTAAGCAATTAGGTGTGTATTCATAAAAATCATTATAAGATGGGAAGCAGTTATCTCCTCCTAAACCAATATAGCCTTTCTCGTTAATCACAAAAAAAGCACATTCATCTCTTTCTGTTCCAGGAAATGTAGCTATTTGAGACCATTGATCATTTACAGGATTATATTGCCAAAAATTACTAGATGTTTCTAGATTTTCTCCAACGCCAAGGAAACCAAATCCGCAAATTGAAAAAGCACAAGCATCTATCCAAACAGAATCTGGAATTGTAGCTTTCTGTTGCCAACTGTCTGGAATTGGATTATACTCCCAAAAGTCTGGCAATAGATTATTGTGATAAAAGCCACCTCCAAAGTATCCTTTTTTGTTTATTGCAAATGCAAATGCACCAAGTCTTGATTGTGCAGGAAAACTTGCTTTCTGAGTCCAAGTATCATTAATTGGATTGTATTGCCAAAGTGAATTAGTACAAATGGTATATGTATTATTTTCTGTACCTGAACAAATATATGCTTTATTTTCGATAGTAAACACGGCTGGATAAAAAGTAGAACCACCGCCAAAATTACCTTTTTGCGTCCATGAATTTAAGATTGGGTCATATTCCCACCAATCATTTATCAATGTGTAAGTTGAGTCCCTTCCTAAACCCACATATCCCTTTCCCAGAATTGAGACAGAAGTTGCATAATCTCTTTTACCGCCAGCAAAATTTGCCTTTTGTGTCCATAAATTTAAAAATGGATCATATTCCCAAAATTTATTTGAAAAATTTCCAGAACAATCTGATCCGCCACCTACATAACCCTTATTACCTATAGAAAAAGAAAAGGTGCCAACTAAAGAATTGTCCGGAAAATTTGCTTTCTGTGTCCAAGTATTTTGAGCTTGACAGCATAAATAATAAACAGAAAAATAAATTGTAAAAAATAATTGTGCTTTCATAATTGTTTTTTCTCAAAGCTAAATTGAGAAAAAAAATATTACAATATCCAGTTTCCTAACAAAAGGTATGAGTTTCCCAAATGTTAATTTCGAGATCCAAGATGTAATTACTCTATTTTAGAAATATTTTGAGTCCAGGTTTTGTTTGCTGTATTTATCTGCATAACATATAATCCCGAAGGAAGTATTTGTGGTAGTTTAATATTAATATTATTAGTTTTTGTTGTTCCCTGAATTTCTATTGGTAACATTACCTTTTGTCCTAATGTATTGAAAATTGTTATGGTTATTTTATCAGGTTTTAAAAGGTAAAGCGAGAAATTAATTTCGTTGATAAATGGGTTTGGATATATTTTAGTATTATTAACGGTAATATAACTATTGTTGATTCCAGTTGGATTGCAATTGTTTGAATTTCCCGGCAAATTGTTATCAAGCCAGTTTATTCTTTCAAACAACCACCATTTTAAAGTGTCTATTTCTTCTTGTAAATTTTGACCAATATAGTAATTAGGCCATACGTAAGAGCCTAAAATTGGCCATATGGTAAAATTCCATCCCTGACTTTCATTCATGTAATTTGCAGTTGAATCAATCCAATTATTAAGATAATTCTGACTAAGAATTGTTTCTCTTAGTTCTTCCCATCTGCAACGTACCTGATTGTTAAATAATGAATCCTGTACCATTCTTTCGTACCAGAAAGGATTTAACCAGTAATCGCCACCACAAACATAATTGAAATTATACTGCCATCCTGCGAAGTTTTCACCTTCGCAAAATCCAGCATTGCCATATGTTAAGTCATAGTCCCATATTGGAGCCATTACCAGCTTACCACCCTTGCTATCCTTATCTTTATACAAGTAAAAGCTTTTCCGGTATGCATCAATGCTTTTTGATAATTCCTGAATAATAAAAGCATCAACACATGAATTTATATTGGCATATTTTCTAAATCCAATGTTTTGATCCATAAAGTTTGGACCAATCAAGGAAGTTTCAAAACTATCAACATAAGCCTTTATATATGCAGATTGTTGTGGAACAATGGTGGCACCATCAGGATAAATATAATTAATAAAAATTGAATCGCCAGAAGGCCATGGTAAATATGGCGAGTTCCAGCCCGGATCTGCGTTTCCCGAATTTTTATCTAATTGTAAAATGTAACCACCTGTAAGCTGATCGCCGGAAATATCAGTAGTTTGAAGCTTAGAAATATTAATGCGGTTATTGTCGCGTTTAACTTTCTCCATCAAAACATAAACACCAAGGTATTCTCCGTTAATAATAAGTTCAACAGGTTTGCATCTTGGTGCATACCATCCCATTTCTCTGATTAAATGAAATGATAACATTCCACGCATTAGAGATTTATCTGGATATTGTGCACTTAAAACCCAATCGTTTTCAGCAGGTAATCCACATAAACTACTGTCAATACTATTGCTGTTTATGTCCCATAATTCAACAGAATATTGTTTTTTAGGAAAACTTAATGAACTGGCTCCTCTTAGCTCAATTCCTATTTTTCCATTATAATTATTAAATGTATCGGTTAAATGATTTCGGATTCCATCTCCGTTCCATACAACACCTAAATCGGCCATGATTTTAGGATCATTTGGAATTTGCTGACCATTTGAGTTTATTACAAAAATTGGCAAATCTGATTCGTGAATTGAAAAGTAGTTTGCAGGATTATTTCCAAATGTTAAACTGAATGAAAGAACAGTTCCGTCATCTTGAGCATATGTATCAACTACTCTTAAAATCCATGTGCCATTTCCATTCTGTCCGTTGTTAACTCTTCCCATTTGCCCCATTGGTTTAAAAGTTCCGGTAAACGGAGCAGAACCTGCAGGTATTGTTTGAGTAGAATAAACATTAAAACATGTATTTGTATAATTATCATCTGATCCACCCTGTCCGCTTACAAGCATTACTGTTGTACCGTCGGGAGAAATAATGTATATATTAAGATCTGCATCCCAGGTGTGAGTAAGGTTAATACAAACAGTTTCTAAACCAAAATTAAATGTGTCAATATTTGCAGGCGATAAACCCGAAACCAGAATTGGGAAATCTGTAGTTGAATTGTCGTTAATTATTGAATTAGGATTTATTGAAAAGGTTTGTGATTTTAAAATATATGAACTAAGAATGAAAAATATAAATAGAAGTTTTCTGACCATTATATTTAAGAAAAAAAGTAATGTTTAATAAATTTTAAAATTATAAGATTTTATTGAAATTAAAAATGAATATTGTAATGCGCCTGATTTTCAATAAAACTTATAATGTTTCTTTACTGCTTTTTTTACCTGCCATGTACAAGCTAATCCTTTGTTAAATGTTACAAAATCACCTTTTTTAATATGATAATCTCCTTCATAAGTTTTTACTGTTACTTCTCCTTCAAGAAAAAGGCATTGTTCCATGCTATCGTAGTACCATTCAAAATCAGATATTTCTTTTTCCCAGATTGACCATTTACGAATCTTTTTTTCTTCGATTTGAGATTCTGTAAGTTTTTCAATTTTAACTTGCATGATAATTAATGTTTTATAATACTAATAAATCTTTTTGCAGACTATACAAAAATAAGGTAATTTTGATGTTCCTAACAACATTATAATGAAAACAAACTTCTATTTAACTATCTTATTATTTGTATTTGTCATCCCTGCATTCTCTCAAAATTCTGATTTTAAATCTATTCATCAGGAAGAAAGTGAATATTACAAGCAATTTGGCGATGATTATGATTGGTCATTAGTTCGTGGAGTATTTAAATCAAATGGACGACTGCGTTCAAAAGCTTGTAATTTAAATAAAATCGTATTTGGCTGGCACCCATATTGGAGTAATGGCCTTGAAGCAAATTACGATTGGACATTAATTTCTGATCTTTCATATTTTTCTTATGAAGTTGATCCTGCAACTGGAAATGCGAGTACAACGCACAGTTGGGCATCTGCAAATGTTGTAACTCAAGCTTTGGCAAACGGAGTTAGAGTAAATTTATGCGTAACACTATTTAGTAGTCATGCTACTTTTTTTGCAAGTAGTTCAAGTCAGCAGACTTTAATTACTAACCTAATAAATTTAGTACAAAGCAGAGGTGCGAATGGGGTTAATATCGATTTCGAAGGCGTGCCTTCTTCTCAAAAAAATCAACTTACTGCATTTATGATAGATCTTTGTAATCAGATGCATACGGCTATTCCAGGTTCTCAGGTTAGTATTGCACTTTTTTCGGTTGATTGGAGTGGCGTTTTTGACATACCTGTATTAAATAATTACGTTGATTTGTTCATAATAATGGGTTATGATTATTATTATGGTGGAAGTTCTACTGCAGGTCCAAATGATCCTTTATACAATTTTATTACATCCTACAATTATACTTTAACAAAGTCTATAACTTATTATCTTAGTCAAGGTGTTACAAAATCAAAATTAATACTTGGATTACCTTATTATGGAAAACAGTGGGCAACTGCTAGTAATTTAATAGGATCAGCTACTACAGCCTCTGGAACTTCTCCATTTTACAATACTGTTAGAAATAATACAAGCGGAAATTACACAACAAAACTTTGGGACCAGACTTCTTTCACTCCTTATTATACTTACCAAACTGGTAGTCAATGGTATCAATGCTGGATAGATGATTCGTATAGTTTAGGAAAACGATATGATATGGTAAATCAGCGAGGAATTGGAGGTATTGGAATATGGGCTTTGGGTTACGATGATGGTTACCCTGAATTATGGGATAAAATTAAAAATAAATTTACTACTTGCCGGGTTGATAACTGCACTGATACTATTTATGATATGGGTGGTCCTTTACGTAATTATTATGATAAGGAAAACTATTCTTTTACAATTTCTCCTTCAAATGCAGCATCAGTAATGCTAAATTTTCAATCATTCAATTTAGAAGCCGGATATGATTCTTTATACTTGTATAATGGCCCAACCATAAATTCTCCATTAATTGGGGGTTATACAGGAACAACTATTCCTGCAACTATTACCTCAAATAATCCATCAATTACTTTAAAATTTCATTCAGATAACTTAACAACAAGTTCAGGATATAGTGCAATATGGCAATGTATTACCGACAACATTTCACCTGTTACTTTAATTACCTCACCTACTCCATGGATTACTCAAAACCTTATTGCAAATTTTACAGATACAGATAACGGAACTGGAGTTGAAAAGTCATTTTATAATGTTTCAGATTTTGATGGTGCAAATTGGGGAGCTAATACAAATAATGGATTTTTTACAGATTCATTTAATATTCAGCAACCTGTTTGGACAAGTGGCTTGGGAACCTGGAATATTTCTTCTGGAGAATTGATTCAAACAAATGAATCAGAAACTAATACTAATTTTTATGCTGCATTAAATCAGAATTTATCTAACAGATATTTATATCATTTTAAAGCAAAAGTTGAAGGAACAGGTGGTAATCGCAGATTTGGATTTCATCTCTTCTGCGATTCTGCAAGTCAAACAAATAGAGGTAATTCATATTTTGTTTGGTTCAGAGTTGAAGGACAAACAATGGAGTTTTACAAAGTTGTTGGAAATAGTTTTACAAGTGCATCAAGTATTGTAACAAATGTGATTACAAATCCTGGTCAATACTATGATTTTAAAATTACTTATGATAGAGTATTAGGAATAATCTCAGTATGGCGCGATGATATTTTTATTGGAAGCTGGACTGATCCTGCACCTTATTCAACAAATGGAAATTATATCAGTTTTCGTTCAGGCAACAGTAAATTAACTATAAGTGATTTTAATGTTTATCGCTCTAGGTTGGCTACTGCTAATATTACTATTGGTGATATTACTAAAGATATACGTTTTCAGAATTCAAATCCTTCTACACCTTCAGCTCAAATAAAATCAATAATAGTTGATGGTAATCACAATCTATCCTTAATTGCAAAAACTAACTTAAATGTTGACTGGACACCCCCTACTGACATTAGTCTGGTTAATGACGGCATTAGTTCAGATATTGATACTTCTTTTACAAATACACAATTAACCGGAAACTGGTTGGTAAGTACAGATTCAAATTCAGGTATTGGTTTGTATAAATATTCAATTGGAATATCACCTCTGGATTCAAGTATTTCTGGATTATGGATCAGTAATTTATTGAACACTTCTGTTACAGTAAATTCACTAGCTCTGAATTACAATACCATTTATTATTTAAATACAAAAGCAGTTAATGGTGCAGGTCTTACCTCTTCAGTATCCTCTTCGGATGGTATACTTATTTTAGAGCCAAATTCAATAAACGAGAATAATTCAAACCTGGTTTCAATTTTTCCAAATCCTGCAAGCTTAAAATTAACAATTAACACTAAAACATATCTTGATTTTAAAAATAATATTCATATTATTAATATTAATGGTGAAGAAATCATAGTTCCAATAAATAGTATTGATAAAAATTCTTTTTCAATAGATGTAAGTACCTTATCTAATGGGATTTATTTTTTACAATTTAATAACGAATCAATTGTAGAACATTATAAATTCACTGTTTTACACTAAAATAATATTTATCTTTGTTGACCTATTAAACATAAACTGAATGAAAAATTTTAAACGAACTATTTTATTCTTAGCATTATCCGTATTTTGTATTACAACTTTTGCACAGAAGAATGTTGTAACATTTGCACCTATGGGTTTTGTTGATAAATTACGAATTAAATACGAAAGAAATTTAAATGAAAACATTAGTGCAGGGGCCTATATTAATGCATATTATATGCATTTCAAAGGTTTTAGATTAGATCCTATTGTAAGATTATATCCGACTGGCAGCGCACCCAAAGGTTTTTATATACAAGGCAAAGCTGTTATTGGTTATTTTAATTCAAAAATGGATTATACTTATGAAAGCGTTACTGATACTTTAACTATTTCATCTCAGAGGAGCTTTCCTACTTATGGTGCAGGTTTAGGTATTGGTTACCAATTTCTTGTAGGTGGAGGTGAAATGCCTATAGATTTATTTCTGGGTTTTCAATATTCAAAATTTACTGCAGCTCAAACAATATATATAGATGGGTTTGAATATACCACTCTCGATGATGTTTTATGGTATTTTACTGGTCCAGGTAGTTTTTTAAATGCTAATTTTGGAATAGGTTTTTCTTTTTAATTAAATCATTTTAATATTTTTATGGATAACAGAATCATTGAATGTGTTCCGAATTTCAGTGAAGGTCGGAATATGGAGATTATTAAACAAATTACAGATGTTATTGAATCTGTGGATGGTGTTAAGCTTATTGATGTAGATCCCGGGAAAGCAACAAATCGTACAGTTGTTACATTTGTTGGCACACCCGAAGCAGTTTGTGAAGCCGCTTTTCAGGCTGCAAAAAAAGCAACAGAAGTAATTGATATGGCAAAACACTCCGGTGCACATCCAAGGTTTGGAGCAATGGATGTTTGTCCGTTAATTCCTGTTGCAAATGTTTCAATGGATGAAACTACTGAATATGCAAGAAAATTAGCGAAAAGAATTGGAGAAGAACTACAATACCCTGTATATTGTTACGAATTTGCTGCTCAAAAACCTGAAAGAAAAAATCTTGCAAATGTACGTTCTGGAGAATATGAAGGATTGTCACAGAAATTGGCAAAGCCTGAATGGAAACCGGATTTTGGTCCAGCTACTTTTGTGCCTAAAACAGGAGCAACAGCAGTTTCTGCAAGAAATTTTTTAATAGCATATAATGTAAATTTAAATACAACATCAACGCGCAGAGCTAACGCAGTTGCTTTTGATATTCGCGAAAAAGGAAGACCTGTTCGTGAAGGTAATCAAGTTACTGGTAAAGTAAAAATTGATGAAAATGGTAAAGAAATATGGGCACCCGGAACATTAAAGTCAGCAAAAGCAATTGGTTGGTATATTGAAGAATATGGTATAGCACAGATTTCTATTAACCTTACAGACATTTCTGTTACACCTATGCACATTGCTTTTGATGAAGCATGCAAAAAAGCACAGGAAAGAGGACTTCGTGTTACAGGATCTGAACTTATAGGTGTTGCTCCTCTCCAATCATTTATTGATGCAGGAAAATATTTTCTTGCTAAACAACAACGTTCATGTGGAATTTCTGATGCAGAGATTATTAAAATAGCAGTTAAATCGCTTGGTTTAGATGAGCTTGCTCCTTTCGATCCAAAGAAAAAAATTATTGAATATCTGATTGCAGATAAATCATCAAAAAAATTGGTTGATTTTACTGTTAAGGATTTTGTTATAGAAACTGCATCTGAATCTCCTGCTCCCGGTGGCGGATCTATTTCTGCTGCAATGGGTGCTATGGGTGCGGCCTTAGGAACTATGGTTGCTAATCTTTCAGCTCATAAACCTGGATGGGATGATCGTTGGGAAGAATTTAGTAAATTGGCAGAAAAGGGTAAATATTACCATGACATATTGTTACATTTAATAGATGAAGATACATTAGCATTCAATAAAATTATGGATGCATTCGGATTACCAAAAAGTACTGACACTGAAAAACAGAACCGAAAAAATGCAATTCAAGAAGCTACTAAATATGCAATTGAAATTCCATTTAAAGTAATGAAAGCCTGTTATGAATCTATGGAAATGATTAAACAAATGGCTGAAATCGGAAATCCAAATTCAGTAAGTGATGCCGGAGTTGGTGCAATAGCTGCAAGAAGTGGAGTTATTGGTGCATTTCTTAATGTTAAAATTAACTGTGCTGGGTTGGATGATAAAGCTTTTGTTAATAAGTTAATCTCTGAAGGCACTGAAATAGAAAACAATGCTATTAATCTTGAATCAGAAATACTAAATATTGTGAATAAAAAAATCGCAAAATCATAGTGTTTTAGAATTTTAATCATGGTAAATATCTTTTTTAGCTTTAATTTTGCATTATTAATCAAATCAAATCAATTATGAGAAAATTTAAACATTTATTTTTATTTGCAGTTGCAATAACCTTTTCAGGTTCTATTGCTTTTGGGCAAGGGACTAAAACTCCTGTTGCAAAAAAGCAAAACTTATCACATGACGGAAAAGCAAGTTCTATTTCATCAGTAATCAGAACTTCACATAATTCTGTAACATCACCTGATTTTTCAACAAGTGATTCAAAAGCTTTATTATACAGTAACGGACCATTCAGAACTGATATTGGTACAGGTCCTGCTGGTGGTGATGTAAGTATGTTAGCTGCTCCGCTTACAAATTACGGTTTTGGTCATAATATTGCAACTTTTGCTCACGTTGCTGAAGATGTTTTAATTAATGCAACAAGCTGGACAATAGACTCATTAGTTTTTTATTCTTATCAAACTAATAGTACATTAACTTCAACTTTTACAGCAGTTCATGTTGCAATCTGGGATGGTGATCCAAGTTTGCCAACAAGTACTATTGTTTGGGGTGATACAACAACTAATGTATTATCACGCACTGTATTCTCAGGATGCTACAGAGCAAATACTTTAACTGGCGCTACACGTCCTATTATGAGAAATGTTGTAAATGTTCCTGCTATTGTTTTAAATGGTGGAGCTTACTGGATTCAGTGGGCATCAGCTGGTAGTTTAACTTCAGGTCCATGGGCTAACCCTATAACTATTACTGGTCAGGCAATTACCGGAAATGCAAAACAAAAAATTGGTGCTGGTGCATGGGGTAATTTATTGGATGGTACTAATGGCGTTGGCTTACCATTTGAAGTTTATGGTACTGAAGTAGCTGCTACTTGTCCATTCCCAACTACTCTTGCTGTAACTAATATTACTGATATTTCAGCTTCTTTAGGTTGGACAGAAATTGGTACAGCAACAACCTGGAATATTGAGTACGGTGTTACAGGATTTACTCAAGGTGCAGGTACAGCAGTAAACGGAACAACAACTAATCCTTATGCTTTAGCTGGATTAACTGCTAATACTACTTATGATTTTTATGTACAATCTGATTGTGGTGGTTCACAAAGTTTATGGGCTGGTCCATTTACATTCTCAACATTAGCTTGTCCAATTGCTAATCAATGCGGATATGTTTTGGAATTTGCTGATAGTTATGGTGATGGTTGGAATGGTGCATCTGTTGAAGTAATTCAAAACGGAGTATCAATGGGACAATTTACACTTGCTGCTGGTACAGCAGGAAATCAAACTGTAAATATCTGTGATGCTGCTTCTATTGAATTAATCTGGACAGATGGTTTATATCCTGAAGAATGTGGTTTTACATTAAAAGATCCATTTGGAGTTACATTAATTACCTTTGTAGCTACAGCATCTCCTACAGCTGGTTCATTCTTTACATTTACTAGTAGTTGTACACCTCCTGCTTGTATGTTCCCAACTGCATTAAGCGTTGGAACAACAACAACAACTTCAGCTTCTTTAAACTGGACAAATGGTGGAACAGAAACTGCATGGAATGTACAGTATGGTTTACCAGGTTTTGCTATTGGAACAGGAACTATTGTTGCTGTTACAGCACATCCTTATACATTAAGTGGCTTAACAGTTGGTACATCATATGAATATTATGTTCAGGCTGACTGCGGTGGTACTACAAGTACATGGGTTGGTCCATTTGCATTTAACACAGCTTGTGATGTAGTTAATACATTCCCATGGGTTGATGGTTTTGAATCAGGTATAGCTTGTTACACAATTACTGGACTTCCAGGTGTTGAAACATGGGCTTTAGGAACTGCTTCACCTAATGGTGGTACAAATGACGTAGAAATTGATTACGATCCAGTTCCTGCTCCACAAGATCAATGGATAAAATCTCCAGTTTTTAATTTTTCATCTCTTTCTGCTCCTCAAATTACTTTCTTCTGGAATATGAGTTATTATTGGGGTGTAACACCAAATGATAATTATAATATGTTTTTAAAAGGTACAACTGATGGTACAACTTGGACTACATTATGGACTGAGCCTGCTACTTTCACAGATTGGACATATTATGATACAACTATTTCATTAGCTGCTTATGCTGCTGCAAGTTATTTCCAATTTGCATTTGAATATGTTGGTACAGACGGAGCTGCTTTCTATTTAGATGATATTACAATTGATAATATTACTTCAATTAATGAATCAGAATTTGCAAAATCTGTAAGTGTATATCCTAACCCAACTTTTGGAGCAATTAAAGTTAGTAGAGTTAATAATGCTACTATTGAAGTTTATGACATAGTTGGTAATAAAGTAGCTGAAAAAGCTAATACAAATACTATTGATATTTCTAACCTAACAAATGGTACTTATTTGATTAAAGTAATTACCGAAAATCAGGTTATTAACAAGAAAATTAATTTGATTAAGTAGTTAATCAAAAATACTTAAATAAAAAAACCGCTTCAAAAGAGCGGTTTTTTTATTTGTTAATGCTGGCAACCTTTATGGTCAGTTTTTTTTCCCTCCTCAGGTAATTTACAGCAGGCTGGTAAACTTTCATATGCAATTGGATCAGCTTTAAAATCATCAGCCTTATAGCCAATTTTAGATAAAGCTATTCTTATTTTGTCAGGATTAGTTTTATTTGGTTTATAAATTACAGTAACATCCTTTGTTGTAAGGTCAAGACTTGAGCTTACTATACCTGCTTCATAAGACATAGCTTTCTCTATTCTGTCTTTACACATTCCACATTGAGCAGAAGATTTAATTTTAATTTCGGCAGTTTTTTGTGCCACTGCACAATTTGTAAATACGAAAAGCGTTAAAAACGCAAAAATAAAAGCTGATTTTTTCATGATAAATTTATTTAATTGATTAATGAATTTTTAAACGTAAACCTGCATAAAACATTCTTCCAATAATCGGACCCCAAATCATTGAAGAATCAAAATACTGACCAAAAGGATCGGAGGCCGAAATAATAGAATGCATTTGTGTGAAATTTGTTAAATTCTCACCCCCTACATAAATATCAATATGCTTAAATCTTTTTGTAATCTGAGCATGTAAAATATAGTAAGCTGGAGCAGTACTGGACATTTGATGTTCTACAGGGTTAGTATTTGTTGCAGGCAATTTGGTTTTTCCAATAAACTGATTTGTTATATCAAATGACCATTTTTCGTGTTTTGTTGAATACGAAGCAGTTATTAAACCTTTATACGGACTTACCATTGGTTTTTGCATTAACATTTTTTCATAGGTTTGCTTAACGTCATTATACCTGCCTATTAATGAAAATTCTAACTGCTTAATAACTTTAAATGTAATGTTAGCCTGAAAACTATTGCTAAAACTTTGTCCATCTAAATTTGATAATATTACTTTTCTTAAATCGCTATCTATATCAACAATAACCTGATTAATAAAATCCGTTCTGAATGCATCTAGGCTTAGCGAAATTTTCTTTTCATCAGCCAGACGAATATCCTGTGTATAGCTAATTCCATAATTCCATGCTTCCTCTGCTTTTAGTTCTTCAGTAAAAACCCATTGTCTGGAAGACGCCAGTAAACCTACGTTTTCGGCAATAGAATGTGGGCTTCTATATCCTTTTCCTCCTGAAATTCTAATTGCAGAATTTTCAGATAAATTGTACTTAAAGTGAATTCTGGGTGTTAAAAAGGTACCATATGTGGAATGATAATCTGCTCTGAAACCTGCAATTAATGACCAGATTTTATTATGATCATAAGTGTATTGAACAAATGCGCCCGGAACACTTTCGTTAACTTTAAAATTTGTGTCTAATGTTGATACCTGAACATGTTCATCATAACCGTCATACATATAACTACCACCCAGACTAAGTTTATGATCGGAAGTTCCAATTATTGTTTGATAAATAATATTTCCATAAAAACTTTTTTGACTGCCCTCATATTCATTTAAGCCAAAATATGAATCCTGTTTGTGGTAAGAACCTACTGTTTGAATACCAATACTTGTACCCGGCTTTGGTAAAAAGAAACCATGCTTTGCAATCAACTCATATCTTTGTGTTGTAACACCAACTCCATAAGAGCTTGTACTTCCTTTATCAGTTAATGGGTTAAAATTCATCTGCCCTCCTAACCTATCATCATACATAACTTTTAATCCATACTGATTACAGAATTTACCTTCAACTTCGTAGTCCCATCTATGATAAATATTAAATTGTTTGCTTAATGGTAAATCAATAAATGAATCTTTATTCATATCACCTTTTAAAGCCTGCATCTCGCCATGTAGCATTGTCATAGTAGAAAGTTTGGGGCTAATCTTCTGGGCACTGTAAATATTTATTTCTCCCTTTCCTTCATTATTACCATACATATTTACATGAAGTTTCTCGCTTTTTGTAGGTTTTTTAAATTCAACATTTATTTGTCCTGTAATTGATTCGTATCCGTTTATTACTGATGATGTACCTTTTGAAACCTGAATAGATTCCATCCAAGTTCCCGGAACATAAGACAAACCAAATGGTGCAGCTAAACCTCTTATCATTGGAACATTTTCAGCCATCATCTGACTATATATTCCAGCTAATCCAAGCATCTGAATTTGTTTTGCACCAGTTACTGCATCAGAAAAAGAAACATCTACAGTTCCACTTCCCTCAAAGCTTTCGGATAAATTACAACAAGCCAATCTTTGTAAGCCTGCAGTTGAAATAACTTCAGTTTTAATTGCACTTAATTTATCAATATATTCGGCTTCTTTACGTGCACTTATTTCTACTTCAGATAAAACATTTGATTCCTGAAGTACAATATTAATTTCTGATTCGCTTTCGCTAACTCTTAATGTATCTGTTTTGTAGCCTACATAACTAACTATTAAGTAAAGCGGCTTAATGTTAGGCTTAACTAATTTGAATTTACCATTTACATCTGTTACTGTGCCATTTGTTGTACCCTTCCAAACAACACTAGCTGAAGGTAATGGTGTAAATTTTGTTTGTTCGCCATTTTTTTCTTTTTCGTAAACAACTCCTTTTAAATATTTTTGGGAGTAAGAAGAAAAATTAAACAACAAAATTAAAAAAGAAAAAATAAGAAATTTCCGTCTCATAATTTTAAAATAAAAAATTAAATAAAATGTAGAAAGCTGATTGTTAATGAGACGGCAATCAGATTAGGAAGGAATTATTAATAAGATAAATTTGTTTAAATAGTTTTGGCGGGGAATTGTCTGAAAAAATAAAATCTGAAGAAGATTTTAACTTTTCAATGAATATCTCATTATTTGAAATAATATCAATTTCTGTTTGAAAGTGTATGTCGGAAATTTCATTACATGAATTGAAAAGACCAATTTTAAAAAACAAACCATCGTTTGAACAACATGGTGTTTCTTCTGTGATATCAGTACATTCAGAGTCTGAACAATGTTTATTCTCATTTTCAGAACAACATTCAGGTTCAAAAATATCACCTTTACAATTTATTGATGAAAATAAATGCCAGTCATCGGTTTTACAATGATCGCAATGGTGATGAATTAATAAGATACCTGTACTCGATAAAATTAAAATTATCGAAATAATGATTACAGATATTTTATTATAAAACTTCATTTTACAAAATTACTAAAATTGTCGGTTAGACTTGCAATTACTTTAAAAGTTTAATGCTTATTTTAAATAAATTAACAATTATTTTTTTAAGCTAAAATCTTAAAAATAAAACTAAATTTATGTTATAAAATTTTAATTATGAAACTACAAAAACTTATTATAATACTGCTGATTACAATTATTTCTACGTTTATTTATTCACAAAATAATAATGAAATATGGTTGGGTAAGTTAAACAACAATGGAATAAATCTCAGGTTAATTATTGTTATAAATAATATTGAAACTGATAGTATTAAAGCCCACATGGAAAGTCCCGATCAGGGAGCAAATAACATTAAAGTTGACGAAATTAAGTTTTCTGATGATTCTGTTTTTCTTAAACTAAAAAAGCTAAGTGCTTCATATAAAGGAAAGAGAAAAGACAATAATTTAACCGGAATTTGGAAACAAGGAAGTTATGTTACCGATTTAAGTTTTTATAAAGTTGATAGTATTCCGGTAATTCGCAGACCTCAAGAACCTAAGGCACCATTCACTTATGAAGAAAGAGAAATTACATTTGAGAATAAAAAAGCAGATATAAAATTATCGGGTACTCTTACTCAGCCAAAAGGTAAAGGACCATTTCCTGCTGTAATTTTAATATCCGGTAGCGGACCACAAAACCGTAATGAAGAAATTCTTGGACATAAACCATTTCTTGTAATTGCCGATTATCTTACAAAGAATGGTATCGCAGTTTTTAGGTACGACGACAGAGGTATTGGTAAGTCGGGTGGTGTTTTTTCTACTGCAACAACTCTTGATTTTGCTACAGATGCAGAAGCTGCATTTAACACATTGCAGAATGTTGCTGAAATTGATAAAAATAAAATTGGTTTAATGGGACATAGCGAAGGTGGAATGATAGCTCCCATTGTTGCTGCAAAAAATAAAAAAATAAGTTTTATTGTTCTTTTAGCCGGACCAGGAATTAAAATTACAGAACTAATGAAGCTACAGATAAAAATGGTTTCTGCTACAGATACAACTCAAACCACTGCTGAAATAAATGAAAATGTTGAACTTTCAGAAAAAATTTATCAGGTTATAAATGAAAATGCAGATAATATAATTGCTAAAGAAAAAATTAAAGAATTATATAAACCTCTTTTTAATGGAAAAGATTCTTTATTATTAAAGCAAAAAGGTATTACCGAATCTAGTGTACAGGCACAGACTTTCACATTATTATCGCCATGGTTTCGCTATTTTATCGCGTTTAATCCTGATGATTATCTTTCAAAAGTTAAATGTCCTGTTTTGGCAATTAACGGAACAAAAGATACACAGGTAAGCGCCATTGAAAATCTTGAGGGAATAAAATCCTCCTTAACAAAATCCAATAATAAAAATTTTACCATTAAACTAATTGAAAATAAAAATCATTTATTTCAGACTGCAACTACCGGAGCCCCTTCAGAATATAACGAAATTGAAGAAACATTTGCACCTGATGTACTTGAAATTATAAATGACTGGCTACAGAAAAATGTTGTAACGCCATAATTTTAAAGAAAACAGTTTTTAATTACATAAACTTGTGGTGTAAAAAAACACAACTGACAATAATGATATTATTTATAAAATTACATTTTGTTCAATATTGAATTTTGTTAGGAGACTTATATGTTTTGTTAATAAATTTAAGGTTGTTTTTTCTATTTTCAAAATATAATTTCACATACAATTATCTTGTATAAATTCAGAATATAATTATGAAATTATTTAAACTTATTTTAATCGTATTATTTGCATTTAATATTGCTTCTGCACAACGATTGCTAATTAATACAAACGTTAATAAATCTCGAAATTTTCAAAGTTCAATACTAACAGGAAAAGTAGTTCAAATAAATAAAGTAACTAAAAGTGAATTACAACAAATTCCCGATGATATCAATGGTCGTCTTTATCGTTTGTGCAAAATATGGGGGTATTTTAAGTATTTCCATCAAAATAAATGCACACTAAAGTGGGACACACTTTTAAATACTACGATAAATCAGGTTTTAAACTCTACGAGCAATTTAGATTTTAATAATAGCTTAATGGTTATGTTTAATAAGGTTGGTAATAATACTAATTTACCAAATTCTAGTATTCTGCCTGACACTAATCTTAATTTTAATAATTCTTGGATTACTGATACAGTACTTTCACAATCTGTTAGAAATTTCTTAGATACTTTTACATTATATATTCATCCGGATACTTCCACATGTTTTATTAAATATAATGATTATTCTAACTCAAATAATTTTGGTTTGATTGACTTTAGTAATGATAGTATGATATTGTTGGGAAGTTCCCAAAATAAAGCTAACCGACTAGCAATTATGTTTTATTATTGGAATGTAATAAACTATTTTCATCCATTTAAAAACATTATGGATCAATCTTGGGATAGTACTCTTTATGAGTTTATTCCCAAAATACGACAAGTTTCATTAACAGCAGACTTCCATAAAACTTTTTTAAAATTAGTTACAAAAATCAATGATTCTCATGGATTTACTTCAAGTAATATATTAGAAAATACATTCTGGGGTGGATCATACATGCCACCTATTTATTTTACAAGAATTGATACAAATTGTGTTGTAACAAAGCTACAAAATATACCAGGCGTTCATATTGGAGATATTCTTACTTCTATTAAAGGAATTGGAATTAAAAATATTGAAGATTCATTATCTGATTTTGTCCCATCTTCAACCCCAGCTGCATTTTATAGGGATGCATATTCTCAAATGTTACGTGGAACAGAAAGTTCAGGTGTATTATGTACATTTTTGGATAGCACAAATAATCTGTATTCTGTAACCATAGCAAGGTCAATGTTTATTAGTTATTGGTATAATTGGATATATAATAATGGAAATTCAACCTCCTATTTTTTTACGAATTGTGGATATGGGTATGTTGATATGGGTAAACTACAATCATCTGAAGTAAATGGTATGTATACAACTTTTCAAAATGCACCAGCTATAATTTTTGATATTCGAAATTATCCTAATGGAACTTTATGGGATTTGGCTCCATTATTATTTCCTTCTCCTACTTTAAGTGCAAAATTTTTTGAACCATCACTAACTAATTTACCTAATAAGTATTATATGCCTGGTTGGTATAATGTTTTTGATGATGGTTCAAATATTGGCAATTGGTCTAACTTGAATCCTTATAATGGTGATATATACTTATTGGTTAATCAGGAAACACAAAGTCAGGCTGAATACACATGCCAGTATTTAAGCTATTTCCCAAATTCAAAAGTAATCGGAACTCAAACAGCTGGTGCTGACGGCAATATAAGCATCGTTACATTACCTGGTGGTATAATAACATATTTTACTTCACTTGGGTGGTATTACGAAGATGGTTACCAACAGCAACGTAATGGAGTGAAAATTGATTCAATTGTAACACCTACTCGTATAGGGCTTAGTCATGGTAAAGACGAAATACTTGAAGCAGTTTTTCATTGTCCAACTGAAATAAATTATTCAAATATTTCAGAAAATAAAGTTTCTGCTTATCCAAATCCTGTAACAAATGAATTAACAATTGAAATTAAAGAGAATAATGATAAATTAAACTATGAGATTTTAAATTTAATGGGACAAACTGTTATCAAAGGAATTTTTACTGAAAAAACTATTGTAAGAACAACAGACCTTAAAGCAGGCGTTTATTTATTAAAAATTAATAACGGAAAAAATATTGAATATAAGAAAATTGTAAAAGAATAATTACACTTTACTTTATAATCACCATTTTTCTGACAAATGTTATATGATTACCGGTAATTTCTGATAAATACATTCCTGGTTTAATATTTTTTAAAGGAATAACTTCTAATTTAGAATTTATTTGATGGTAAAGTACCTCTCTCCCTGATAGGTCAAGTAGCCTTAAATTTCCTTTAAACCCATCAGTTCCTGAGTATTTAAAATAAATATTTTCTGATACAGGGTTTGGATAAATTGAAATAAAAAAATCATCCATTACTGTAGTAGGTACTTCTTGTGTTATACTTAACAAACTATCCAATACCCAGTTATTGGGGTCGAAAATAATGCTATTAACCCTTTTATTATTGACGTTTATATTAAAAGTTTGCACATTTTGAGTAGGGTTTATAACTGTTGTTACAGAATCAGAATTTGTATAAATTTTTAATTCAACAGGGATTGTAAATAAATTATTACTTGCAAAACTTCCGTGTTGTTCTAGTTTTACTTTTAAATCGCCATAACCATTAATAATAGAATCTTGTTGCCATACAATTTTATAGATAGGATAACCTTCACCATAATAATATTGATTAAAAAAATCGTCGAAACTTTTTCCGTTAACAGCTGCAAAAATATTTTTAACATCGGCTCCGGTTAATACGCTGTCGGCATATTGAGCCTGCATTTGTTTTAAAGCAACAAAGAACAAAGAATCTGTATTGCTCAAATATCTTAGCATGTGAATAATTGCAGCACCCTTTTTATAACTTAAATAAGGGCTGAATATTCTATTTTCGTCCCAGGCTTCAGAAAATGGTATATATACACTCTGAAATGGCTTTTGCTTAGCAAGTGTATGGCAATAATACATAAAACCATCAGCGTTAGCCTGAGATTCTAAATTCTGATGAAAAATATATTCTCCGTATGAAGCAAATCCTTCATTAACCCAAATATCCTGCCAGCTGGCACATGTTATTTTGTCGCCAAACCATTGATGAGTCAGCTCGTGTGCAACTAAATCCGGGCTTAAATGTCCTAAGGTTGTCATTGTTTGATGTTCCATTCCTCCACCAACAGGGCACAAAGCATGTCCGAATTTTTCATCAGCCCAGGGATATGGTCCGAATTTATCACAATAAAGTTCAAATATGGGAACCATTTTAGAAAATTGCCATGAGTTATCAATCAAAAACTGCGGACTATTATAAATATAATTCTGAATTAAAATACTGTCGGGTGAATTAGCGGGATGAGCATAAATATTATATTCATTATATTTTCCTACAGCAATTGATAACAAATAATACACAATAGGATGATGTTCTTTCCACTCATATCTTAGTTTACCATTTGTTAAATGCGTTATTTGTGAAAGTATTCCGTTCGACCCGGCTTTTAATGAACTGTCAACTGTTACAAAAATCCATGCAGAATCTAATCTGTCTGTTAAATCTTGCTTGCAAGGTACCCAGTCATTTAAATGAAATGATTCTGAAAGTGTCCAGGTAATATCCTGATTATATACCCCATCATGTGTGTTTTTTAAACCTGAATTCCAGTTTACAGATGCACCCGGTATTCTGTGATACCAAATTTGTACCGTTAATAAACTATTTTGTGAAATTGGAATTGACGGAAAGGCAAGTAAAGTGTCGTTAGAAAAATAAAATGTAGCTTGTTGTGAATTTACCTGAATACTATCAACAGTAAACTTTTGAGTGAGCTCAAAATAAATTGTGTCTAAAGAATTTACTTTTGATAACAATGTGTATTTTACATTACCTGAAATATCTACATTAGATTCATTTGCAGAAATATCAATATGAATAAATTTTTGATCATACTGATTTAGTAAATAAGAAGCTGATTTTAATACAGTACGAAAATCAGGCTTAATCATTGTTTTATATGCATCAGGTTCACTATACTGAGCAAATAATAAATTTGATAACAAAATAAATGATATCAAAAAGTAATTAATTTTCATGTTTTACTTAATTTAGGAGTAAACCTGTATCCAAAATATATTCTTACTGTACCATATTCCTGTTTAGAATTGGTAAAATAGTAACCATCAGCAATAATATTTACACCAAAATATACTCTGTTAAAGTTAAACCCTGTACCAAGTCTGGCTTGTAATCTTCCCGAGAGGTTTATCGTATCTTTTCTTTCAATATTATCTTCAAGAGTAAACAATTCTTTCTTACTGTCAAGACCACCTAGTAGTGACACTGTTACAAACCATTTTTTTGAAGTAAATGTATGAAAATACCCTCCTACTACACCGAAATTATAAGATGAAACTTTTTTAATATATGATGTAGAATCAAAGAATGCTTTTAACGAATGGCTTACCAGACTTGAATCACCGGAAATTGACAATATGTGAAAATTTACACCGAATGCCCAGGTACCAGCACTTTTCTTTTGAAATTCAGTTTGAGAAAATGTTGATTTAAATGAAAATCTTTTATAGTTTGTGAAATACATAAATGTACCACCAAGACTTTGCTGTTGTATATCCGGTCGGATTGTTGTTTGATTATATATTTTCCGGGTGGTATCTTTATTTAAAACAGAGTCAAGGTAAAAACCCTTATAATCCTGATAAACAAAATCTGCAATAAATCTTTTTAAATAAAGATGACTTTGAATGTCAGTTTTTTTTGTTTTGCCATAAGTATTCTCATCAAGTTTGCCAAAGGAAATTAGCGACAAATCTATTCCAAACCATTTATATCCAAAACCAGGTCCAAAGCTTAATGAAATATTAGGTTTGTAGGTAAGAGTTCTGCCTGAATCAAGATCAACCAAACTGATATTATTATATTTTCCATAAATGCTTAAATATGCTGCTGGTATATTGTTATATTTCTCAATATATCTTTCGTCAATAGCATTCTTTATGTTCCTGGGAATAGTGTCCTGAGCATTTGTATTGTTATTACAAATGATAATAGATAAAAAGAATATCAGAAAAAGTCTCGTCATTTACTGCATTTTAATAAATTTTACAGGTGTAATGTTATTTCCAGAAATAAAATACATACCCTGATTTAATTTTGAAATATTTATTTTTGAATAATCTGAATTTATTACAAAATTACTAACAACTTTTCCTGTTACATCTCTTATTTCAACAGGAATTTCTGAACTCACACCTGCAGTAGTTATATCAATATAATCTTTGGCAGGGTTAGGATATATTTTTAAAGTTTTATTCAAAATTATATTATCAGAAACATTTAACGCAATACTTGCAGTTCCATCAGTTAGCCAGTTGTTTGGATCTATCTGTAAATTTGTTATAGAGTGCGGAATATTTACATTAAATTGTTGCTGATTAACTGTATTATTGAATCTTATAGTTGTATCTCCGCCTGTCCATGAGAATTTAATTTCTACAGGCAATTTAAAAAACGGAGTTATCAAAGGCATTGATGTGGTCTGACCAAGAGTGAGGCTTACATTTCCTGATTGTTGACTCCATACAACATCGTATGTAGGAAAACCTTCACCATAGTACCATTGGTTAAAATAATCTGTAAAATCAATTCCTGATATAGTTTCAAGTATATTTTTAAAATCAGTTGCAGAAGCAACGTTTCCACCATATGTTTGCTGAAAATTTTTCAGAATGTTAAAAAACAAAGTGTCATTATTTAAAATAAACCGAATCTGATGAATTATAGCTGCTCCTTTTTCATAAGTTAATCTATAATCAAAAATCCTAGCTTCATCAAAAACATCAGCTATAGGAATGTAAAGACTTCCATCAGGAGAAGCCATAACATCATCCTGTGTTGTAATAATCATTTGATCGGCAGCTGCCTGTGTTTCTAAATTTTGTAAACCTATGTAATGTGTGTAAGTTGCAAACCCTTCATTTACCCATATATCCTGCCATGTAGAACAAGTTACATTATCACCAAACCACATATGCCCTAACTCATGAATAACTAATTCAAAACTAAAACTTGAGAGTGTAGTCATGGTCTGATGCTCCATTCCTCCCCCAATTGGAGCAGTACAATGCCCGTATTTTTCATTTTTAAAAGGATACATTCCATATTTGTCAGAAAGTAATTCAATAAACGAAGGAGTTAAATCAATGATATCTTGAAAATATGGAAGATAACCACTATTTGGATACAAATAATTCTGAATTAATATAGAATCTGAAATTCCTGCAGGATGGGCATAAATATTATATTCCTGATAATTTGATACAGCAATACTTGGTAAGTAATAATTTATTGGATAATATGATTTCCACTCATATCTTAATTTATTACCTGGAACTACTACTACGTCTTTCAATAAGCCATTTGAACCAGCTTTTAAAGTATTTGGACAAGTTACAAAAACATAAACAGAATCTGCTTTATCTGAAAGAATTTGTTTGCATGGAAACCAGTCTTTTGCATGATATGACTCGCTCAAAGTCCATGTTATCTGACTTCCCCAACTTGGTGAATTTCCATTTCTAATTCCATTTCCGGATGATGTGCCATGATAATAAACTACTGAAGAAAAAGAAGAACCAACTGGCAATGCTGATGGTAAATTTACTGTAATTTCATCATTAGCATGACTGAAAATTAGTTTTACATTATTAACAAATACTGAGTCAACAGTTAATGAATTAATTAATTCTAAAACCAATGTTGACATTGGATTTCCAACAACTACAGCATTTACAGTTCCATTTCCCGAAATCGCTTTTGTAGTATTTGTAGCATTTATATCAATCTTATAAAACTTTACATCATAATTGTCAAGTAAAGGATTATTAGCTTCTATTATTTTGTTTTCAAAGTGTTTATCTTCGAAATTGGGTTTATGGTAATCAGAAATTTTTTGTCCGAATAAATAATTTACGATTAGAATTGATAATGTAATAGTTAAAATATTTTTCATTTTTATTAAATTTAAAGTATGAAGATACAGTTTTTTCAAAGTCAAGACTACAAAAATTGAAGAAAGGTGCAAAAAAAAGAAAATATTTTAAATAAACTTATTAATGCCTTAAAACAAGATATTTATTACTTTTGCTATTAAGGATTCAATAATTAAAAAATATAAATGGAAGCATACGATTGTATAATAAGCCGAAGAAGTATTCGTAAATATAACAGTGAACCTGTAAGCAAAGAAGATATTGAACAACTTTTAAAGGCAGCATCTTATGCTCCTTCGGCAAATAATTATCAGCCATGGCAATTTTTGGTAATTACAGAAAGAGAAATGCTTGATAAATTATCTGTTGTGCATCCATATGCAAAAATGTTAACACAAGCTCAGGTTGCAATAATGGTTTGTGGAGATTACGATATACAAACAGAATTAGGATATCAGGTTGTTGATTGTTGTGCAGCAACTCAGAATATATTGTTAGCAGCACATTCAATTGGATTAGGAACAGTATGGTTGGGGTTATATCCAAGACAAGAAAGAATTACCGACATGAGAAAAATATTTAATTTACCAGAAAACATTACACCCATCTCACTTGTAGCAATAGGCCATCACAATGAAGAAAAACCTATACCAGAAAGATTTAACAAAGAGAAAATACACTATAATAATTGGTAGTTACTGCAACTTCCCATTCAAATAAACTGAATCTATAACATTACTCCCAAACGAGTATGGAAGAAATTCAATTGATGGTATTGGTTTAGTTATAATAAAACTTGCTGACTTACCTAATGAAATAGTTCCTAATTGTTCTGAAACTCCCATAGCATATGCTGAATTAACTGTAACAGCATGTATAACTTCTTCCGGTAACATTTTGTAATTAATGCATCCCATGGACATTATTAAATTCATATTTCCGGATGGAGATGAACCCGGATTATAGTCGGAAGCAAGTGCAACAGGCAAACCGGCATCTATCATTTTACGTGCAGGAGCTAAAGGCATGTTTAAAAAGAATGCAGCTCCGGGCAATATTGTAGGCATAGTATCAGATTCCATTAAGCATGCAATCTCTTCATCGCCTGTGTACTCAATATGATCAACAGATAATGCACCATATTTAACACCAACCTGAATTCCGCCTGAAAGTGCTAATTCATTTGCATGAATTTTAGGACGTAATCCATGTTTTAATCCTGCCATTAATATTCTTTCAGTTTGCTCCGGTGTAAAAAAACCTTTATCGCAGAATACATCAATAAAATCGGCTAAATCCTCACCTGCAACAACAGGTATCATTTCGTTAATAAGTAAATCAATATATTCTTCGCTGTTTTCTTTATATTCTAATGGAATAGCATGTGCTCCTAAAAATGTAGCTTTAATCTTTGCACAGGTATTTTCTTTCATCTTTCTAATTACCCGAAGCATTTTTAATTCACTTTCGGTATTTAAGCCATAACCGCTTTTAATTTCAATTGCACCAGTTCCAAGTTTTATAACTTCATTTAAACGAACCATTGATTGTTCGTACAAATCATCTTCTGATGTTTTCTGAATAAGCTTAGCAGAATTTAATATCCCTCCTCCTCTTTTTGCAATTTCTTCGTAACTAAGTCCCTTAATTTTATCTACAAACTCTTTCTCTCTGCTGCCTGCATAAACAATATGACTATGTGAATCGCACCAGGTAGGAAGTACATATTTACCGGTTGCATCAATAATTTTATTGGACATTGAGAAGTATCGCTCACGCTTAATATTCATGTCTTCCATTGGACCAAAATCCATAATGCGACCACTCTCAACATATAAAAAAGCATCTTTAATAACCGGCAGTTTTGACATTTGTTTTCCACAAACTTTTAGTCGTGATTTTGGTTCCGCCTGAATTAATTCCTTAATGTTAATTACAAGAAAATTCATAATTCTCAGTTAAATAATGTTTTTTTACAGCAGTTCAAAAATAACTATTAATATTAAATACAAAAACTTATTTTTGTGAATTATCAAATTAAATAATATGTTAAAGAAAATCCCGCATACATACGTAATAGTTTTTTGCATAATAATATTTGCAGCAATACTTACATGGATTATTCCCGGTGGTGAGTTTACACGTCAAACCGTTAAGGTTAGTGGTATTGACAGAGAAGTTGTTGTAAATAATTCATTTCACTATACTGAAAACCAGCCACAGACTTGGCAAATATTTTCTGCATTCTTTACAGGTTTCGAAAAACAGGCTCATATTATTATTTTCATTCTTATAATTGGTGGCGCATTTTGGATTATGAACAGTACTAAAGCAATTGATATTGGAATAATGTCATTTCTTAAAGCGTCCAAAAACCTTGAAAACTGGAAAATCATTAAAAAGATAGGTATTAATAATATTTTTATTGTTATTATAATGCTTATATTTAGTGTATTTGGGGCAGTTTTTGGCATGAGCGAAGAAACTATTGCTTTTGTTATCATATTTGTTCCTCTTGCCATTTCAATGGGTTATGATTCAATTGTTGGTGTTTGTATGTGTTATTTGGGAGCACACCTTGGATTTGCAGGTGCCTTGCTAAACCCTTTTACAATTGGTATTGCTCAGGGAATTTCACAAATTCCACTATTTTCAGGTATTGAATATAGATTTTTTTGTTGGATAGTAATTTCAACTATTGGAATTGCTTTTGTTTTATGGTATGCTAATAAAATTAAAAAGAATCCCAAACTTTCTATAATGTACAACGAAGATGAATATTGGCGAGCAAAACATCTTGAATCATCCGAAGAAATAAAATTTAAAACACCTGTTAGTGGTTGGATCGCTTTCATTCTGTCATCTGCACTATTAATTTATATTTCTTATTTATATCCGTTAACTAAGTTATCTATTGGAGATAAGTTTACAGTTTTGCCAATTTTACCTATAACTACTGGTCTTTATGTTATTACAAGTTTTTTTAGCATGAGGAAGTCAGTGCATTTTTTCATACTTAATATTCTGATGTTTACAATGTTATTTCTCATAATTGGTGTAATGGGTTACGGATGGTATGTTATGGAAATTGCTACTTTATTCCTTGTTATGGGACTTATATCAGGAATTGCTTTTGGTTTTGGTGCAGGTGAAATTGTTAAAAGTTTCCTTGAAGGTGCTAGAGATATAATGTCAGCAGCTTTGGTTGTTGGTCTTGCGGGTGGTATTATTGTAATTTTAAATGACGGAAAAATAATTGATACTATTCTTTATGGAGCAGCTGAATCATTAAGAGATCTTGGAAAAGTTGGTTCTGTAAGTATGATTTATTTAATTGAAACTATGCTAAATATATTTATCCCATCAGGAACAGCAAAAGCAGCACTTACAATGCCAATAATGTCACAATTTTCCGACTTAATAGGTATTTCAAGACAATCTGCTGTAACTGCATTCCAGTTTGGTGGTGGGTTTACAAATATGATTACTCCAACTAGCGGAGTATTGCTTGGTGTGTTAAGTATGGCAAAAATTCCTTATGGTAAGTGGTTTAAATGGATGCTTCCTCTTATGATAATTCTTTTCTTTTTGGGATTTGTACTTTTATTACCTACTGTACTAATGAAGCTTAATGGATTTTAATAAATTTAATAATTTACTAAATTACATTTAGTTATTTTTAATAAGCTTCAGTTTTAAGCAGAATGTTTTACCTAAAACACTGACATTTTAGCTATTCTCTTGTGCTTTAAATCATATGTTTTTGTTTTTCTCAATGTTAATTTTGAAGAAATAAATTATTAAATAATATTCAAAATTAAATTATTATTATATGAAAACATTTAGTTTTAAAGTAGATCCATTAACCCACGAGGAATATCTGGAAGTCTATTTAAGAGGTCAACAATTAGTAAATGATCCATTTTTAAATAAGGCATCAGCTTTTTCTGATGAGGAAAGATATAGCCTTGACATCATTGGTTCGCTCAGATACAAAACATCAACTCTTGATATTCAGTTAAAGAGAAATTATGAAAATTATTTAAAAAAACCAACAGATATAGATAAATATGTGTTCTTACAGGCTCTATTAAACAGAAATGAAATTCTTTTTTACAGATTACTTTTAGAACATCTTGAAGAAATGTTACCTATAGTTTATACACCAACTGTAGGTCAGGCATGTTTACAACTTAGTCATATAACACGAAAATACAGAGGGATTTATTTAAATCCTGATAATATCAGAAATATTGATAAAATCTTTCAAAGTATAAGTTCTCCGCAAATATCTTTAATAGTAGTTACTGATGGAGAAAGAATTCTTGGTCTTGGCGACTTAGGTTCTGATGGCATGGGTATTCCAGTAGGTAAAGTTAACCTTTATATTGCTGCCGGTGGATTGCATCCTGCATGTTGTTTGCCAATTACTCTTGATGTAGGTACTAATAATGAAGGATTATTAAATGATCCATTATACCTTGGTTGGAACAGAAAAAGACTTGATGGTGAAAAGTATTATGAATTTATTGAAAAATTTGTGTTGGGTGTTAAACGTAATTTTCCACAGGCATTACTTCAATGGGAAGATTTCGCAAAACATAAAGCATTTACTTTACTTGAAAGATATCAGGATCGTATTCTTTCATTTAATGATGATATTCAGGGAACAGGTTCAATTGCTTTATCAGCAATGATGACAGCTATGAGAATTAAAAAATCCACATTTAAACAGCAGAAATATATTATTGTCGGTTTGGGTCAGGCAGGATCTGGTATTGCTTTTAACATAATGCAGATGTTGAAAGAAGAAGGTCTTACAGAAGAACAGGCAGCTGAATTAATATACGCAATTGACGTAAAAGGCTTGATTACTGATGATATGCCGGATCTTGAACCTCAGATGAGAATGTTTGCACAGAAAAAATCAAAGCTTAGCAATTGGAAGTTAGAAGATGCTAATAAAATTAATTTAAAAGATGTAGTTAAGAATTCTAAAGCAACTGTTTTAATAGGTGTTACAGCACAAACAGGTATCTTCAATCATGAAATACTTTCTGAGATGGCTAAAAATGATGAAAGACCTGTAATACTTGCGCTTTCAAATCCAACATCAAAATGTGAATGTACGCCAATTGATATGGTTAAAGCAACTAACGGAAAAGGGTTAATGGCTTGCGGAAGTCCTTTTGAGCCTGTGGATGGACCAAATGGTAAAATATATACATCGCAATGTAACAATATGTATATTTTTCCTGGATTAGGGCTTGGAGCATTAATTTCAAAAACTCCAAAAGTTACCTATAAAATGTTTTTAGCAGCGAGTAAAGAATTAAGTAATCTTGTTACAGAAGAGCAAATGAAACAAGGTCTACTTTTACCAGGATTTGAAAACATAAGAGAAGTGTCATTTCATATTGCAAAAAGAGTTGCAATTGAGGCAAGAGATGCTGGTCTTGGCAGATTAATAGATGATGAGCAATATGATCAGATTCTTAGAAAGGCACAATGGTACCCAAAATATTATAATTTCAGACCAGGAAAAGCATATACTGAATCTACATCGCTAATGTAATTTCAGAATAAAACCAAAGCGGGTATTTGAAAATAATTCAGATACCCGCTTTTGTTATTCTTAAAGAAGTAAATTACTTTTATTCATCTTCTTTTAATTCGTCAGGCAAATAGTGTAGAAAAGTATCGCCACGTAAACCAAGACGAATAGTTTCGAGAGAAACAACCTCATTAGGCGCAATATTTCCGAGATTTACCCCTGCACCTAATAATTTTACAAACCAAACCTGCTGTGCTTTATTTGGTGCTTCCCATAATATTGAATTTTCAGGAACATTCTCAAGTATTTTGTTAATCAAAACAACATGGGCATTTCCGTTAGATTTAAAAATGCCAACATTACCACTTTCGCGTGCTTCAGCAATTACATTTACAGATCCTGCAGCAAGCTCATTTTTCATCATTTTTATCCATTTATTCGGAGCTATAATGATTCCTGCATCTTTTGTTCCCACTTCAGAGATTACAGTAAATTCTTGTGAAAGTTTTCTTATGAATTCACATTTAACATCGTGCTCCATATGCATAGAACCATCAGAAACCTCGACCATATCTACATTATGACTTGATACATATTTTCTGAAATCATCATACATGTTTCTTACTACAAAAGCTTCAAAAAGGGTTCCCCCAAAATATGGTCTGATGTTATTTTGCTGAAATAATTTTATTTTTTCTTTAACATTTTTTGAAACAAGTGAAGTTCCAAAACCAAGTTTTAAATAATCAATTAAATGACCAGAAGAATCGCAAAGGTTTTCAGCTTCCTGTATGCTTAAACCTTTGTCCATAACCATTGTTAAACCTTTCTTTCTTGGTTTTTCATCACGTTCTGGTATATATGGTAATTTGTAGTTCATTATTTTAATTTTTTATTCGGCAAATTTAATAAGCCTTTGAAACCTGCAAAATCTTTTGCATCAGGAAATATTTTTAAAAAATCATAAATTAATGCAGAATCTGCTTCTATGGCCTGTTTCAGGTAATCTGCAGCTTTCTGATTTTTATCTTTTGAAATGTAAAGTCCTGCTAAACGATATAAAATTGGTGCTTTCTCTTCTATTGAAAAATAGCCATCCTCAAGCACATCAATAGATTTCTGATATTCTCCAAGGGCCTGATATAATTCTGATTGTAATAAAATATAATCTACCTCCTCTGGTGCAACTTTAATTGCTATTTCAACATGAGGTAATGCTTCATTATACATACCTGTTTTTAAATATAACTCAGCTAATGAGTATTGAGCTTCGGGATTTTCTGCGTCAATCAATACAGAATTATTTAAGCAAACTAAACTTCCTGCATAATCTTCCAGATACATTTTTATAACACCTAAACCAAGCCATGCGTCAGCATGATTTTTGTTTTTTTCTATAGTTATATCATAGTATTTAATTGCAGCATCTAGTTTATCCATTTTTTCGAAACACTCTCCTATATAATAGTAAACATCTGCATAGTCAGTATCATAATTTAAATACTCTTTATATATTTCAACTGCTTCAGAATATTTTTCAAGTGACAAAAATAAGTTTGCCTTAGCCAGATATGCACTTAAATATTCTGGATCAATTGCAAGAGCATAATCAAAAGCTTCTACTGCTTTTTCTATATTGTTAGCCTTTATATAAATAAGACCTAAATTATACCAATTAAATTCTAAAAATGGATTTATATCAATACATTTTAAATAGTATTCTATACTTTTATTATAATTTGAAATACCATCATAACAAAATGCCATTTCAGCTAATAATTCAATATTATCAGCATTAATTTCAATGGATTTATTCAGATATTTTATTGCTAAAGCAAATCTGTTTGTATGCCCTAAATGAAATCCTATTGAAAATAATATTTCATCTTTTTTTAAGTCTTCAGGAATAATATTAATACATTCTTCAAATTTCCTTATAGCTTCTTTGGTATTGTTAAGATTTAAATAAGTAATACCTAACAATAAAAATATTTCAAAATTTTCAGGATCATGAATTAACGCAGTTTTTAATTCTGAAAGAGCTTCAACCGGTTTACCTTTATCTAATAATAATTGTGCTTTTTTTAGCTTTATTTCAGGAGAAGATGGAAAAAGTCCAGATGCAATATTTGTAGCTTCAAATGCACTTGAAAATTTATTTTGTTCAACATAAAAATCAATAATAGACTCAAAGTCATCTATATCAAAAAAGAAAGGTTTCTTCTTTCGCAACAAATCTTCGTAGCGATGAACAATCTCCTCACGATTTTTTTCCTCAAAATAACGATCGTTGTCTTCAAACATAGTATTTCCTCATTCAACATCAAAAATACGAAAAAAATGAAGATAAATAAAATCAAATTTTATTTTTAAATTTTCAATGTTTTTTTTTCTGAAAACCAATTGACGTTTTTTGAATTCTTATTTTTGAATAAACTAAAATCGTAAATGTTAATAAACTCGACTTTCAAATTGTAATAGTATCTGAACTATTATGTGTTATGAATATTTGTTGTGATATAATGTTAGTTGAAAAATATTAAAATTAATTCTTTTTGAAAGTCACTTACTTATCATTTTTGATGTAAAATTGTATCGAATATTTACGAAAAATAATTCAATTGAAGATTTATTAAAACTATGGAAAGCAATTCATTAAGCGAATCACTAATAAATGAGACAGAGGTGAACAAGGAAGAAGAACCTCCGAGTCTGGTTGCAAAATACCACATTAATCGTCATAAAGTAATTGATTCTCTTTTACATACAACTGAAACTAAAACTACATCTTTTTTCAGAAAAGAGTACTTACCTGGTGTAACCGATGATGAATGGAATGACTGGCACTGGCAAATTAGAAATAGTTTCAGATATTTTAGTCAGTTAGAAAAATTCTTTAAAATAAAACTCCCCGAAACACACGAATCTATTAATAAAGATTCTCTTCCATTAAGAATAACTCCATATTACGCAAGCCTCATAGATTTTTCGGATGCAAACGATCCACTCTATAAGAGTGTAGTTCCTTCTGCAAATGAATATAAAATTTTTCCAGGCGAATCATCAGATCCGCTTCATGAAAATAACAATAGTCCCGTTCCAAATCTTGTTCATCGTTATCCCGACAGAGCACTTTTTCTCGTAACAGGCTTTTGCAGCACATATTGCAGGTATTGTACACGATCGCATATGGTTGCTAAAAAAGAAAAATCACATTTTAGTTTAAATGATTTTGAGCCAGCTTTTGAATATCTGGAAAATCATCCTGAGGTACGTGATGTTTTGCTTTCTGGTGGAGATCCCTTTACATTACCGCAGGACAGACTAGAATATATCTTACAAAGATTACGTTCAATACAGCATATTGAAATTATCCGCATCGGAACAAAAGTCCCTGCTGTGCTTCCTCAAAGAATTACTCAGGAATTTGTTGACATGCTAAAAAAATATCACCCGTTATTTGTGAGTATTCATTTTACTCATCCATCTGAATTAACTCCTGAAGTAGAGCAGGCAACAAAGCTTCTTGCTAATGCCGGAATTCCATTAGGAAGCCAGACAGTTTTACTTAAAGATATAAATGATAATGTTACAACAATGAAAAAACTAATGCACGGTTTATTAAAATTCCGTGTCAGACCTTATTATTTATATCAGTGCGATCCTATTCTTGGGTCAGGACATTTCAGAACAACAGTAAAAAGTGGTTTGGAAATAATTAAAGGATTGCGCGGATTTACCTCCGGATATGCAATTCCAACATATGTTGTAGATGCTCCGGGTGGTGGTGGAAAAATTCCTTTACTACCAGATTATGTTACTTCGCATAATAAAAAAGGTTTAAAACTTAAGAATTACGAAGGAAAAACATATCTTTATCCTGATTACATTTCAGAATAATAAATTTAATATATGCTTGTCGGGATAACTTACGACCTTCGTGACGAATATCTTAAAGAAGGTTTTACCGAAGAAGAAACTGCCGAATTTGACAAAGAAGAAACAATTGAAGGTATCGAAAATGCTTTGATTAAAGCAGGATTTGAAACTGAAAGAATAGGTCATATTCGTAATCTCGCAAAACTTCTTGTTGAAGGAAAAAAATGGGATATTGTTTTTAATATTTCTGAAGGAATGTATGGACTGGCACGTGAAGCACAGGTTCCTTGCCTTCTTGATGCATACAATATTCCTTATGTTTTTTCTGATGGTCTTGTTCTTTCACTTTCATTACATAAAGGTCTAACTAAGCGTGTTATAAGAGATGCCGGTTTAGCTACACCCGATTTTGCAATTGTTGAAACAATAAACGATGTAGATGATATTAAATTAAAATTTCCTCTTTTTGCTAAACCTGTAGCCGAAGGAACAGGAAAAGGCATTTCAGGATTATCAAAAATAACTTCAAAAGAAGAATTAAAAGAAGTATGCAAAATGCTTCTTAAAAAATTTAATCAGCCTGTATTGGTTGAAAGATTTTTGCCTGGAAGAGAATTTACTGTTGGTGTTGTTGGTACAGGAAAAGAAACCAGAGCGGTTGGTATAATGGAAGTAGTTTTCAAGAAAACAGAAAAAACAAAAATATATAGCTTAGAAAATAAAGAAAATTATCACGAAGTAATTGATTATTCTGTTCCTGAAGAAGAAATTACTAAACTTTGTTACGAATTAACAGAGAATTGCTGGCAGGTTCTTGGCTGTCGCGATGGTGGCCGTGTTGACTTAAGAATGGATGATACAGGAGTTTTAAATTTTATTGAAGTTAATCCTTTGGCTGGTTTAAATCCTGTACACTCCGATTTGCCGATTTTATGTCGTTTTGCCGGAATCAGCTACCAAAAATTAATTGAAATGATAATGGATTCAGCTATTCAAAGAATAAAAAAATGAGAAAATTTGAAAAAGTTGCGATAGTTTATAACGAGGTTCAACAAAATGCAGGACCCGATGAACTCGATATTCTAGATCAGGTTGAACTGGCTGAAAACAGTCTGCACGAATTAGGATACAATACCTGTAAAATAACTGTAAATCTTGATTTGTCTCAGTTAAAAAAATCTTTACTCGAAGAAAAACCGGATTTGATTTTTAATCTTGTTGAAAGTATAAATAATCATGGCGAATTGTTATACTTCGCTCCTGCTCTATATAATAATCTAAAAATTCCTTATACAGGTGTAAATACTGAAGGCTTATTTATTACTACAAATAAACCTCTAGCAAAGCATTGGATGCGAAGTAACAATATACCAACAGCTGATTGGTTTGAGCTATATGAAACAGATAAATTAGATAAAAACAAAACCTATCTTGTAAAACCAAAGCTTGAAGATGGTTCGTTAGGATTTGATGATGATTTGGTTTTTAAAGGTGCAGATGTTCATAAATTTGAAAAAATAAAAACATTAAGCCCATTTCATTTTTTTATTGAAGAATATATTGAGGGTCGAGAATTTAATATTTCTGTTCTTGGCGGAGATAAAGGCCCGGAAGTACTTCCTGTTCCAGAAATGAATTTCCATAATTATCCTGAAGGTAAACCAAAAATAATGGGATTCCGTGCTAAATGGGAAGAAAATAGTTTCGAATACGATAATACATCTCGTAGTTTTATTGATGAAGAAGCAGAAAAAGAATTAGTAAATCTTTTAAAGAAAATTTGTATTGATTGCTGGAATACTTTTCAATTGACAGGCTTTGTTAGAGTTGATTTCAGAATTGATAAAGAAGGAAACCCATTTGTTCTTGAAGTAAATGCAAATCCTTGTATAACACCTGGCAGTGGATTTTACAGTGCATGCGAAAAAAAGGGATATAGTTTTTCATATGCAATTACAAGAATGATTGAAGATACAGTAAGGCATTTAAACTAAAAAACACTGTCATGTTGAGAGCTTGTCGAAGAATACTCGAAACCCTCAGGATGGCAAAAAACTAAATAAGATGAACATAACATTTCGCACTGAGCTAAGAGAATCAGATTTGACCGATATTCAGAATATTGTTGAATCTACCGGTTTTTTTTATGATTTTGAAATTCCTGTAGCTGTTGATTTAGCCAAAGAAGCATTAACACACGGTCAGGAGCAAACTGAGTATTATTTCTTATTTCTTGAAGTTGATGGAAAAACTGTAGCATATTCATGTTACGGTCCTATTGCTTGCACGATTGGTAGTTTTGATTTATACTGGATTGCAACACATAATGATTTCAGGGGAAAAGGTGTTGGCAAACAATTATTAGAAAAAACACATGAAGCAATTAAAGCCAGAGGCGGAAAATTAGTAATTGCCGAAACATCAGGTACAGAAAAATATCTTCCCACAAGAATGTATTATGATAAAGTTGGCTACAAAGCTGAGGCAATAATTAAAGATTTTTATCAGCCTGGTGACGATAAATTCATGTACGTTTTTAGATTATAGTTTTATGCTGTCAGGTCTTTCGACCTGACAATAATTTTCTTTCGAAATTGTGTTTGCCGCAGCAAATTGAGCCGCAATCTCTTTATAGGAAACTTAAGTCAGAATTTCGGATTTTAGACTTTCGAAATAAGTTTTAACTGCATCTCTGCTTTTTTAATTTTAATAACCTCACACAGGTAGTTTTCATTAAGCGAATAGTCTAAACATCTTGAATAATTAACAACAATCGCGCGATTTGTTTTTGAGCTTTTAGCTTTAATTACCAAATACTTATCTTTTGTTTTGCGAGTTTCTTTTTGCTTTACATCTAACAATGTAAAAATATCTTTGTCGCCTATTGAGTAAATGGGACTTTTAGGTTCTAAAAATACTCTTCCGCTACAATTTATCCTATCTATTCTACATCTGATTTCGTTTCCTACTTTAATATTATATTCATCATAATATTTAGTTGGAAGCAAATATTGTTTATCAAATTCTGACAATAAAATGAAATATGATTCATCTGATAGATCGATTATTTTCTCTACCAAAAAATTGAATTCATTTCCTTCTTCTATTATCATCTCTTTTTTTTACAAAATTACATTCGTTTTAACAAAACCAATACTTGTTTTAAGCTTTTATAACTATTTTTGATGAAAATAAGTAAACTCATTTTTCTAATAATTAATGTATGAGAATTTTAATTACAATTTTAATATTGCTTTTTTCGATATCATTATTGTTTTCGCAAAATAATAAGCTGATTACTTATTTCGAAAAATCAAATTATTTAGAGACACCACGCTACGATTCAACAATAGCATTTTGCAAGGCATTAGCCAAATTATCACCAATTATACATTACAGCTCATTTGGTGTTAGTCCTGAAGGCAGAGAATTACCCGTATTAATTGCCGATAAAGATCATATTTCAGATATCTCTTTATTAAAAAAAACAGGAAGAGTTATTTTGCTAATACAGGCTTGTATTCATGCAGGTGAACCAGATGGTAAGGATGCAGGCTTTCTACTTTTCAGAGATTTTATTTCAGACAAAAATATTTCAAAATATCTTGATAATGTTTCAGTAGTTTTTATTCCAATATTAAACGTTGATGGGCATGAGAGGTGGAGTGCATACAACAGAATAAATCAAAATGGACCAAAGGAAATGGGCTGGCGAACAAATGCCAATAATCTGAATTTAAATCGTGATTATATAAAAGCTGAAGCATCTGAAACGAAAGCATGGATTGAATTATTCAATAAATTAGATCCAGATTTTTTTATTGACAGTCATGTTACTGACGGTGCTGATTATATTTACCCGATAACATATGGTATTGAGATTAATGGAAATATGGATTCTAATTTAACCAATTGGCAAAAAAATATTTTTCTTCCTTCAATTACCAACCTAATGGAGAAAGTAAATTATCCTATATTTCATTATGTTAGTTTTAGAGAATGGCATAATATAGAAAGTGGATTGGAAAGCTGGGTTACTCCTCCTATGTTATCAAATGGTTATACTGCAATGGTTAATTGCCCTGGATTTTTGATTGAATCGCACATGCTCAAGGATTATAAAACAAGAGTTCTTTCAACATATAAAATGTTTGAATACAGTTTACAGATATTAAATAATTCTGGAAATGAACTAAAAAAATTCAGAAAAGAAGCTAATTCATATTCTGCATCTGAAAAATTCAGAAACAAACCTTTTCCGCTAGAGTTCAATTATACAAGCGATAGTACAATTATTGAGTTTAAAGGAATGGAATATACTCAGGAAAAAAGTGATTTAACAGGTGGTACATGGTTTAAATTTGGTAAAACTATAAAAAATTATAAATTACCTTACTTTAATAA
Organism: Bacteroidia bacterium; assembly: GCA_016218155.1. Lineage (NCBI taxonomy): Bacteria > Pseudomonadati > Bacteroidota > Bacteroidia > Bacteroidia bacterium. Next base: position 68,883 of record JACREQ010000069.1, on the reverse strand, counting down.
CATTATACCAACAATATTTGCAAACCTGCCTAAATATTATGTGGTTCCTAAACAATATACATTTGTTGAAGATATATTAAAAACTCATAACATTAATTACAATATTACTAAAACAGATACTACAATAGAAGTCTCTACATATTATTTTTCTGACGTTAAATTTTCTGATACTCCATATGAAGGAAGGCAAAGAGTAAATTCTTTTAAAGCCGATTCGATAAAAATAAAAATTCAATTACCAACTGGTTCAATTTTGGTTCCACTAAACCAATCAAAATCAAGATTAGTTGCACATATTTTAGAACCGAAGTCAGATGCTTCACTTTTAAAATTTGGATATTTCAATACAATATTTGAACAAAAAGAATATGGTGAATCATATGTTTTGGAACCTCTTGCTCGTGAAATGCTGGCAAATGACGCTAAATTAAAAGCTGATTTTGAAAATGAACTTAAAGTAAATCCCGACTTTAAAAAGAATTCATACGAAATGTTGAATTGGTTTTATGTGAGATCTAAATATGCAGATAAGCAACAAAATATATATCCGATTGGGAAAATATTTTAGAAATTGCAATACATTAATATAGAATAATATATAATCCCACACTGCCGTAATGACATTTAATATTTTTTAAACATGCCACAATGGCATTATTTTGCATTTTGTTTCTGACATTTTTTCAAATTTTTGATAACGGAATATAATTTGAAAATCCTCGAGCATAAATCAATTATTAACTAAAAAAATGGAGGACAAAATTATGTTACCAAGATTAAGAACATTCAGCCCAAGTCTAGTTGACAACTTTTTCAACAACGACTTTTTCGACAACTTTATTAGCAACAATGCTCCTGTGTATAACAGAAGTATACCTGCAATAAATATTGTTGAATCGAAAGAAAACTACAGAATTGAAATTGCAAATCCAGGATTGGACAAAGAAGATTTCAAAATAGATCTTCACAATGATTTGCTTACAATTTCTGGCGAAAAGAAAAATGAAAACGAAGAGAAAGAAGAGAAATTTATGCGTAAAGAATTTAATTACACATATTTTAAACGTTCTTTCATACTTCCAGATTCTGCAGATGCAGAGAAAATTGAGGCTACTCACAAAAACGGAATTCTTACCGTAACAATTAACAAGAAGGAAGAAGCGAAAGAAAAAGAGCCTCGCCAGATAAGTGTTAACTAATTTAAAAATTAGTTTAAAAAAGTGCCGCTAAAAAAATAGCGGCACTTTTTTTTTACAATATTGTCATGCTGAGTATGCGAAGCATCTATTTTGAAAATATTATTATATAGACTAGATTTCTCACTTCCGTTCGAAATGACAAAAAATAATACAAATGCACTCATAATATTGTCATGCTGAACATAGTGAAGTATCTATTTTGACAATATTATTATACAAACTAGATTCCTCTTTTCAGTCGGAATGACAAAAAGAAAATTAAGCATTTTTTTATGTATCAATAATTACCTTTGTAATTACAAAAAATATTGAATGCTTAAATTATTTAATAAAAATCTAGGACAACTTGAAAAAAAAACATTCAGGTTGCACTTTGTTTACTCAATAATTGAAGGGATTATAGTTGGTGTCTTAGCTTTAAATGAATTTGTATTTGTAAAAAGTCTAAATGGAAGCGATGTTTCAGTTGGTCTGCTTTTTCAATTTTCAGTTTTTGTTTTAACGTTTTCAGTTTTATTAAATGAGTGGTCGAAACGAATTAAAAATCAGAAGCGATTTATTATTACAGTTGGATTAATTACAAGACTTCCACTTTTTCTGCTTTTTCTTTTTCCTGATAATGTCGGTAATCTTGAATCAAACAAAATATATCACTTAGTTTTTTTACTTATTTTTCTGACTTATTATTTAGCAAATCCTATTATTTTTCCAATAATAAATCAGCTACTCAAATCAAGCTATCGTCACGAAAAATTTAGTCAATTATATAGTTATGCTACAATCGCAAACAAAATTGTAATGATGGTTGTAACATTCTTGTACGGCGTTTTACTTGATCAGAATGAAAATGTATACCGTTATGTTTTTCCTGTAATTTCAGTTCTAGGGATATGTTCTGTATGGTTACTGTCAGGAATTAAATCAACAGAAGATTTAAATGTTATACCTTCTCTCCCGCTTTGGCAATCGGTAAAGCGAAGCATTAAAAACATGAAATCAAAAATGAAATTAAACAAGCCATTTCGCGATTTTGAAGCTGCTTTTATGTTTTATGGATTTGCATTTATGGGGACAGTATCCGTTATAACAATTTACTTTGAAAAAGGGCTCGACCTAAATTATTCAAGTGTTGCATTTTATAAAAACTCATATAATCTGTTAGCAATTTTATTGCTTCCCATTTTTGGAAGATTAATGGGAAAAATTGATCCCCGAAAATTCTCGGCAATTACTTTTGCATCCCTATTATTCTATTTATTATTTATTGCTGCCACATCTTTTTTCCCATATTTCTCGGAAATTGAAGGTATCAGATTATATTATACTCTATTTATTGCAATGTTATTTAATGGTGTATTTGCCGCAACAATGTCGTTGTTATGGAGTATAGGCTCTGTTTATTTCTGTAAAACTGAAGAGGCTTCCGAATATCAATCCATACATTTAACTTTTACCGGACTTCGTTCGTTTTTGGCTCCATTGCTAGGAGTTTGGATATACTGGCTAGTAGGATTTACAGCAACTTTTTTAACAGGTGTTGTATTATTAGCTATTGCTGTAGGTATTTCATTAAAGAGTCAGAGAAAATACAGTTTATAACAATATTTGTAAATTTATGTTTGTCATGTTGAATGTCAAATGCGACAAAAGATACATTTTTTTAGAGTACTATTTTTTCGTTACATTACGTTTAATTCAGAATAACAAATCCATATTGTCATTCTGAGCATCGCGAAGAATCTAACTGCTAGAATAGATTCTTCATTTCGTTACACTACATTCAGAATGACAAAAGAGAATGTTATTTTACAATAAGTTTTTTTAGTTTACTCATGTACTCATCTGTATAAAGCCACATACCATAAATATGTCGACCTTTTATTTCCCAGAATTCCTTTGGTGATTGCGCATTGTTATAAAGTTCAGTCCCCATCCAGTATGGGATTACTTCGTCTTCTGTACTATGAATTATTAATTTTGGTATAGAAATATCTTTAATTAGAGTAGAAGCTTTATATTTTGATTTTACAAGTATTTGCGCAAATGGTTGAAGCCAAAAAGGTGAAATCTCAACTGCAATTGCATGATGATTAGTAAATGCTCCTTCAATAACCAAAGCTTTTATTTCTTTTTGATGATCATGAGCAATTTTTACAGCCAGATGCCCTCCTATTGATCTTCCTAAAACGACAATAGGAATATTTCTGCCTTTTGTTTTTTCTTTTAAATAAATTAAAGCACATTCAGCATCATCAACTAGATTTTGATGGCTTACTTCTCCTTGTGAGTTTCCAAAGCCCTGATAGTCTATAACTAATACCTCGAAACCTGCTTTCTGTAAAATTAACAAACTTGAAATCTGATCAGAAATATTACCAGCATTACCATGTAAAAGTAAAATAGCTCCAATTGCAGAATCTATTGGTGCTACATAATAACCGTCAATAATATTTCTGTTTTTTGAGGCAAAATTTACATGTTCAAATCCTAAACTGTCAGCTTCTTTTTGACGATTTAGAGATTTGTTAGGATAATAAAACATTTTTTCGAAAGAACAACTAACTATTAAAGTTAAAACAGCTAATATTATTAATAATCTAAGCATGTTTTTTTCTTTATTATATTTTACGATACTTAAAAAAATAGTTTACAATTTTTAAAAGATTTTTTCAAATATTTTCAATAAAAAAATTTATGGCATTGAATTAATCTTATTTTCCAGATCAATAAACCGTAACGAATCTCTTAAATAAATAAATGAAGATTCAGACTTCCATCTGTTTTTATCTGAAAAACCCATTTGTAGAGCACGATTAAGGGTATCAATAGCTGTTTTGTATTGTTTGTTAATTGCAAAATATACTCCGGTAAAGAATATTACATCAGGATTTGCAGGATCTGCAAGTCTGTATATTTTAAGATATTTTTCAGCCATTAATGTTTCTCCTGATTTTAATTCCTGAGAAGTTAACATATAACCAACCATACTAATATATTTTAGTAAACGTATATCACGATAATCAGACGGAGTTTTATCTTTTTTAATTAATGCAGCATTTAAAATTTTCATTTTTTTATCCCACCATTCCATATCTTTTTCGACAAAAGATTTTTGAATTTCTGATTGTGATTTTGTTTCAGATGTTAATGATAAGCTTAAAGACCTTTCAGCTGCTTTGGATTCATAACCTCCTAGATAATTAAATGCAAAAGATTTTTCAGTTTGAAATTGCTGGTTGGTTGACAACAAATCTCTTATTGCCTTAAATGTCATTGTTTTTTTCCATGCATCACGGATGGGAATTTTCTTAGTATAAGAAATTTCACGTGTCAGAAATGATTTAATGTTATCTGTTGTTTTTGTTTTCATATCTAATGAAATAGCAACAAATGCATATTCCATGATAGAATCAGGAGGCCATTCATGTTTACCTTCAAAATATTTAAAATGTGTTTTTAGTAAATTCTGGCGAATAACACTCTCTGATTTATATATTTCTAAAAAATTAAAATCTGTATAACCAGCGAAGCTAACATATAAAAAATTAGAAGTTTTTATATTAATTAAATCAGATAAACCAGCACCACAACCAATAACACCTTTAAAAACATTTTCATGTTGAGCAAGAAATGAAGCTACACGGGCACCACCACTAAATCCCATTAAATAAACATAATTGGAATCAATAGCTGTGTTATGCATTACATCATCTATTATACAATTTGAATAGTATGTATATCGATCAGAAGGCATATTATTCTGAATGTTGTTAGATGCAGCTAAAACTATTTTATATTTATTTGCCAGATCTTTATATTGTGATGCTGCATGGTTTCCGGAAGCATGTGGGTCAAAAATTACAATTAACGGATAAGATTTTAATGAATCTTCAGGAACAAATAAAGCATACTTACAAGATGCATCTGTAACAGCCGAGATAACATTAATAACTCCTCGCTTTATTCCCTGAGGTATAATAGTATCTTCGGGAATAGTTTCAATATTAGTAGTTGTTGATGATGTATTACAGCTAATTACAATTACTGAAAGAAAAATAAATAATAAAAATAATCTCATTTATAAGTTTTTTTACAAACCTAATGTAAATTTCATATAAACACAATATAGTTAAGAAAAATTAAGTAGATTTTTAAAGAAGATTTATCTGGTTTAAAAAACTTGTTTGAACAAAGAATTTTTATTTTTTCAACCCAAGTTTAGCTATTAAATCTTTCCTTCCGGTTTTATATAAAGCTGAAGCTATAATATGCTTAAATTCTGGCTTATAATAAAAGAAAAAACTTTTTTGTAATCTTTTTTCATCCATTAACTTTGAGACAAATACTTTTTCCCCGGTATAAGGATCTTTTCCTGTATAATACATTACCGAAGCCAATGTCATTGGTGTTGGAGTGAAATCCTGAATCTGTTCGGGCTGTGTTGATGTTTGCTTATTTGCCAATGCAAGTTCAGCCATATCTTCTAATGAGCATCCCGGATGACTTGAAATATAATAAGGAATAATTTGTTGATTTATTTTATTCTCACGATTAGTTCTTTCGAAAAAATCTTTCATTTCAGCATAATACTCAAATGATGGTTTACGCATTAGTTTTAAAACATGTGGTACAGAATGTTCGGGAGCAACTTTTAATCTTCCGGAAACATGATATTTAATTACCTCTGTAAGATATTCGAGATTAAGTTTTCTGAATCTAGATTTTTTATCAAGATTAATATCATATCTTATTCCACTGCCAATTGCTGCTTTTTTAATTCCTGATATAGCTCTAACTTTTCTATATAACTGCAACATTGCAGATGGATCTATACTTAAATTATTACATACAGAAGGAAAAATACAAGATGGGCGGAGGCACTTTTTACAAATTTCAAAATCTTCTCCTGCAAGTTTGTACATATTTGCAGAAGGTCCGCCTAAATCACTTAATTGCCCCTTAAATTCCGGCTCCTTAACAATGTTCTCAACTTCATTTATAATTGACTTTTCAGAACGGTTAGAAATAAATTTTCCCTGATGAATAGCCAGTGAACAGAACGAACAACCACCAAAACACCCACGGTGTATTGTTACAGAATATTTAATCATCTCATATGCAGAAATAGCACCTCTTTTAGCGTATTTAGGATGTGGAAGACGGGTAAAAGGCAAGTCATAATAATTATCCAATTCTTTTGTAGTAACCGGTTGATAAGGTGGATTAACAACTACAAATCGGTGTTGATGTGGCTGAACAATTACCTGTGCCTGAAATTTATTACTTTCAATTTCAATACTCTTAAATGCTTCACCAAAGGAATCTTTGTTTGAAAGACATTTTTCATATGAAGCAATTACAATATTATTTGCATTTTCTATAATGTTGTCTTCAATATATGCAATTTGAGGAATATTTTTCAAATCGCTGAATTTTGCTCCTTCTTTAAGTTTTCGGGCAATCTCTATCATAGGTTTTTCAGCCATTCCATAAACAAGAATATCAGCTTTACTATCAATTAAAACTGATGGTTTTAATGAATTTGACCAATAGTCATAATGTGCCAGTCTTCTAAGTGAAGCTTCAATGCCACCAATAATTACAGGCACATCAGGATAAAGAGTTTTTACAATATTCGAATATACAGTTACAGCATAGTCAGGTCTAAAACCGGCGCTACCGCCCGGAGTATATGCGTCATCAGAGCGTTTTCTAATATGTGCAGTATAATGATTTACCATACTATCCATATTGCCTGATGTTATAGCAAAGAACAAACGAGGTCTGCCAAACTTCTTAAAATCACGTAAATCATCTTTCCATTGTGGTTGTGGAATAATAGCAACTTTTAGTCCGGCTCTTTCAAGAACTCTTCCGATAACTGCAGCACCAAATGAAGGATGATCTACATATGCATCACCTGAAATAAGAATAACGTCCACCTCGGTCCAGCCAAGCTGTTCGGTTTCTTTTTTTGTAATTGGTAACCATCGATTCATATAGAAGTACTATTGCGAAATAATTATCGCAAAGTTAATTATAATTTATTATTTGTTGAAGATATTTACAATAAAGGAATAAATCCAATATTCTAAGAGTGGACACTAAGAATATTATATAAAAAAAGGCTAGTGATAACACTAACCCTTTTTATTGTTAATTTAATGGATGATCTAAATTAAACTGTTTTAATCGTTTTTCAAGTAAAGGTATTTTATCTAATCCAACCTGAGAAACACATGCTCTGAGACCTTCTATTCTCTCGCTTCCAGTTATTACTAAAGAAATTGCACTGATTCCATAATATAACATTTCTCTTAATAAGGCATCACCTTCAAAACCCGGATATGAAATTGTGAAATAAAATCCATCAGCTATTGGCTTATCATCGTCCATATCGTAAACAATTTTAAAGCCATTATCAGTAAAAAGCTTTTTCATTATATTAGCTCTTTTACCATATTCTTTTACATTTTCAACAAAATTTAATTTTCCATCATTAGCTGCCTTTAACATTGCTGCAAAACCGTATTGAACAGAATGTGCTGTACCTGATGATAATGAATAAATAGCTCTGTATAACATTGCATAACCAAATTTCTCACTTTGGAAATATGGATATAAATCGGGATATACACTTCCGAATAATTTACTGGAAATTACTAACATTCCAATTCTTTGTCCGGCATAACTAAATGCTTTAGAACCCGACACTAACAAAATGTAAAAATCTGTATATTTAGAAACAGAAGGTTGATAAGGAGCCACACCAGGCTTAGATAAATCAGTACGGAAATCCATAGCAAAATAAGCCAGATCTTCAATTACCACTACTTTATATTTAGTAGCTAAATCACCTATGATTTTTAATTCTTCTTCTGTAAAGCATATCCAAGAAGGATTATTAGGAGTTGAATAAATAATAGATGATATATTACCTTTTGTTAAATAGCTCTCAATTTTTTCGCGAAGTTTTTCTCCCCTGAAGTTATATACATCGAATGATTCATAAGGAATACCTAATGCACGATGTTGCTGTTTCTGAACAGGAAAACCTGGGTCTATAAATAGTGTAGTATTTCTTTCTTTTCTACATTTACTAAGTAACATAAATGAAGCAAACCCACCCTGCATTGATCCAACAGTAGGAATACAACATTCAGGAGAAGCTTCAATATTTGCAAAAAGTTTAAGAAATCTTGCACATTCGTTTTTTAATTCAGGAATACCATCAATCATTGGGTAAATTGAAGCAACACCACTATTTAATGCTTTAATTTCAGCTTCAACTCCAATCTGAGGAGCTGGTAATCCGGGGACTCCCATTTCCATACGAACATATTTTTCGCCCGTTAGACGTTCAATATCGTTCACCATTTTTACTAATTCGCGGATAGTAGCGCGTCCAATATCAGTAATTCCACTTGCCTGTATTACGTTGCTAACAACTTCATAATCTATAGGTGTCTTCTTCGTCATGGTCTCGCTCATGTTAGAATTTATTTAAAATTTTAAGGTTACAATATTAGTAAATAATAATAAGACCTAAAATGTTATATAATCATTTTAGTAAATAATTTCATATTATACTAAACCCCATATTTCCCAAGCTTTTTTTGCCTGAAGTTCTAACATTTTAAAACCATTAAAAGTTCTTGCATTTTCTGCTTGTGCTTTTTTCATAAATGCAGTTTCTTCAGGGTTATAAGTTAAATCAATTGCAATGTGATATTTTGTAATTGCGGTATAATTTATATCAGGAAAGGTCTCAGTATTTGGAAACATCCCTAGTGGAGTAGCATTTACTATAATTTTATTTTCAATTATAATTTCATCTGTTAGTTGACTATATGTAATAGTATCGCGGTTTGTTTTATCTCTTGAGACTTTTAATGTTTTAATTCCTAATTGCTTTAAAGCATAATTGACTGCATCAGATGCTCCTCCTGTGCCAAGAATTAAAGCATTTTTTATATTGGAATTAAAATATTGTTTATAAGCTTCTGTAAAACCATACACGTCTGTATTATATCCAAATAATTCTAGCTTGTCATTTTGCCTGACAATTTTAACTGTATTAACAGCCTGAATTTCCTTTGTTACATTATCCAGATATGATAAATATGGTATAATTGATTTTTTATATGGTATAGTAATACTAAAACCTTTCAAATCATTATTATGCTTAAGATAATTATTAAAATCCTGAATCTTTTCTAACTCAATTAACTTAAACTCATGTGAATTACCAAATTGTTTTTGAAAAACAATAGCAGAATATGAATGAGAAAGCTTTTTTCCAATTAGTCCGTACATTTTTTTTTTCAAAGATAATTACAAAATCTTCTTTATGTAAAAAAATGTATCTTCACAGCTCAATTTATTATTATGAGCAAGAAAGAACTTTTTGAAAGAGTTATTGAATATTTTTCAAAGTCAATGCCTAAGCCGGAAACAGAATTACATTATAAAAATCCATTTCATTTATTAGTAGCTGTAATTTTATCGGCACAGTGCACAGATAAAAGAGTAAACATTATTACTCCTGCCCTTTTTAAACGATTCCCAAATCCTAAATCAATGGCAGATGCTAAGGAAGAAGAAATTTTTGAATTAATAAAAAGCTGTTCATACCCTAATAACAAAGCTCACAATTTACATGGAATGTCAAAAATGCTTTATCATGAGTTTAAAGGAATAATGCCTGATGATATTAATGAACTTCAAAAACTTCCAGGTGTTGGTCGTAAAACCGCAAATGTAGTAGCTGCTGTAATATTTAATAAGCCTGCTTTTGCTGTTGACACACATGTATTTCGTGTTGCGGCAAGAATTGGATTAAGTACAAATGCTAAAAATCCACTTCAGACAGAACAACAATTGATAAAATATTTTCCACCGGAGATTATTCCTGATGCGCATCACTGGCTTATTTTACACGGCAGATATGTTTGTAAAGCAAGAAAACCCTTGTGCGAAGAATGTGGAATTACTAATATTTGTAGCTGGTTTTCAACAAATGTACAAAATAACAACGAGTAATATAATTGTAATTAACATAATATAGATTGTTAGCAAAAGGGTTAAATATTTTTCAGAACAATTAATAAAATTATACTAAAAAATATAACTTAGAGCAAACATTTTTATCAAAATTGAAGTATTTATTTATCATATTTTCATTTATTTATGTCAGCTCTGTATTTTCTCAGGAAGTAGATACAAAAGATTTATTTGAAAAAGATGACTACTTAATCTGTCTAAAGAAAACTAAAGAACCTTTTACAGGAATCATGGTTGGGAAAAATTCTGAAGGAGTTATAGAATACAAAAAAACTATAATTGATGGTGTTGAAAATGGCAAAGCCTTGTTCTATGACAAGTCAGGTAATTTTGCAAGTGAGGGCCAATATTTAAATGGTTTGGAAACCGGTAAATGGAAATGGTACTATAAAAGTGGATTTAAAAAAGCTGAAGGATCTTTTATGGAAGGAACCGGTAGCGGTAAATGGATTTATTGGACAGAAACCGGAGTTTTGGAAAGAGAGGGAAACATTAATAATGGTAAGGAAAATGGATATTGGAAGTATTATAACGATAACGGAAGTAAAATTACTGAACGATATTATGACAACGGAGTAAAAGACAGTGTAGAGATATGGTATTTTGATAACGGACAAAAAATGAATGAAAGAAGATATGTATCAGGTATTGAAAATGGGAAATTTGAAGGATGGTATAAAAACGGGAAAAGAAAATTTGAAGGTTATTATGAAAATGGAAAAATTATAAAATATATTGAATGGGATGAGAATGGTAAAGCAATTAAAAATCAAAATGATGATTTAGAAAACAAAAAATAATAAACCTCGTAAAAAATATTTTATTAATTTCGTGATACAAAAAACAACAACAGTGAAACTATTACTAATCATACCCTTAGTGTTTATATCGTTTTATGCGGTATCTCAAAAAAATTCTGATGATAAAAAGAGAGCTGAAGCAATTTTTGCTATTTCAAAGTATATTACCTGGCCCAATGATGCAAATATAGACACTTTTAAAATAGCTGTATTAGATCCGAATTATTACCTCGAAACAGAGCTTAAAAAGTTTGCAGAAACCTCTCCTTTATTACATAAGAAACCTATTAAGGTTATAAGATTTTCAAATATTGAGGATATTAATAACTGTACCACTTTATTTGCCAATAATGATAATGGATTTGATATTGATAAAATTCTTAAAAAACTTTCTGGAAAACACACTCTTTTAGTTACTGAAAATTATCCCTTTCACAAATCGATGGTAAATTATATTTTGGTAAAAGGTGTAAGAAGATACGAGCTTAATGATTCAAAACTAAAAGAAGAAGGGTTTACTGCTAACGAATTATTTGTTGCAGGTGCAGTAAAATCTCAGGCAGATTGGGAATCTTTATATAAACAAACCGATGTACAGCTTCAAAAAGAAAAAGAAATTGTAGAAGCTCAAAGCATAGAAATTGAAAAACAAAAGAAAGAAATTGCAGAACAAACTGAGAAAATTGCCAAACAAAGAGAAGAGATTGCTTTGCAAATACAACAAATTGAAAAACAAAAAACAGAATTATTTAAAGTAATGTCACAGGTTGGTGCACAACAAAAATTACTAAAACTTAAAATAGAAGAGCTAAACACAAAAGAAAGAGAACTTATTTCAAAGAATGATGAGATAAGTAAAAAGTCAAAGGTTTTAGAAGAACAGCAGACATCTATAGCAGAACAGGAAAGTAAAATATCTGAACAGAAAAAAGTTCTTAACGAACAACTTGCAAAAATAGAAATGCAACAATTAATTCTTTATTTGTTCATTGCTATAATACTTTTAATTACCGTAATGGGATATTTTATTTTTAAAGCATATAAAGTTAAAAAACGTGCAAATAAGCTATTAAAAGAAAAGAATTTCGAGATAATGGAGCAAAACGAAGAAATTCGTCAGCAAAAAGAGGAAATTGAGGCACAACGCGATGAGATTGAGAAACAAAATGCAGAACTAGAAATTCAAAAGAAAACAGCAGAAGACCAGCGTGACGAAATTACTGAACAAAAAGAAGAAATAATGGCTAGTATTCATTATGCACGACGTATACAAACTGCAGTTCTGCCCCCATCAAAATTTATTTCAAAAATATTACCCGATCATTTCTTTATACTTAATAAACCTAGAGATATTGTTAGCGGCGACTACTACTGGATGGCACAAAAAGGTAATAAAACTATTATTGCAGCAGCAGATTGCACTGGACATGGTGTTCCCGGAGCATTTATGAGTTTGCTTGGAGTTTCATTTCTTAATGAGGTAATTAATAAAATGGATGAAATTTATGCTAACAATATACTCGATAAATTGAGGGAATCAGTTATAAATGCTTTAAATCAGGCAGGAACAGAAGGTATAACCAAAGATGGAATGGACTTAGCTTTATGTGTTTTAGATTTAAACACATACGAACTTCAGTTTGCAGGTGCTAATAATCCATTATACTTAATAAGAAATAAGGAGCTTATTGAAACAAAAGCCGATAAAATGCCTATCGGACTTTATGACGAGAATAAACCATTTACAAATAATCTTTTCCAGCTTCAGAAAGATGACGCATTCTATATTTTCTCTGATGGATATCCTGATCAGTTTGGTGGACCCTCAGGTAAAAAATTCATGTATAAAAAGATGAAAGAGTTACTTGTAAATATTCAGGATGAAAAAATGTCTGATCAACAAAAAATCCTCGAAAAAACAATCGAGGATTGGCAAGGCGACCTATTTCAGGTCGACGATATGCTTATAATTGGAGTAAAGGTTTAAGCTATTCGCAAACCCATTTTGTAGTTGTACTGCCATCATTTACAGGTTCCTGACTTTCTTTTTCATCTAAAGCAGTATCACAATATTCAGCATCAGAACCAGCTTGAACCTGAGAACCATCTGAATTATTTGTTGTAACAGTTTTACAGCTTTTACAGTCCTTTTGACAAGATGTAAATACAAATGTTCCTAAAAATAAAGCCAAAGTAAGTAAAGCAATCTTTTTCATATTCGTTTGTTTTTGTTTTTTACAAAATTAGTTTATTTTAAAAATAAAGTCAATGTTTTTTTATAAAATTTTTATTATTTACAAACCAAGCTGATGATATATAGCATTATAACCATCATTAATTAATAGGACAGGATTTTCCAGCAATTCTTTTATTTTCTTTAAAAATAAAACTGAATCTTTTCCATCAAGAACTCTGTGGTCGTATGACATTGCAATATACATCATAGGCCTGATTTCTACTTTACCATTTACCGCAATTGGTCTTTCAACAATATTATGCATTCCTAAAATTGCAGATTGCGGGGGATTTAAAATAGGTGTTGAAAGTAGCGAACCAAAAACACCACCGTTAGTAATAGTGAACGTCCCTCCTGCCATTTCTTCCAATGAAATCTTATGTTTCCTGGCTTTTTCTGCAAGATTGTAAATAGATAATTCAAGTTCAAAAATTGGTGAGGTGTCGGCATTTCTTAAAACAGGAACCATTAAACCTTTATCTGTTTGAACAGCTATTCCTAAATCTACAAAATTTGGATAAACAAATTCTTCATTTTCAATTCTGGAGTTAACATTAGGAAAAAGTTTTAAAGAAATTGCTGCAGCCTTTGCAAAAAAGGACATAAAGCCAATTTTTACACCATGTTTTTTATAAAACTCATCTTTGTATTTATTTCTTATACCAATAATTTCGCTTAAATCAACTTCATTAAAAGTTGTTAGCATTGCTGTTTGATTTTTTACAGAAACTAATCTCTCGCTTAACTTTTTTCTTAAAGATGACATTGCAATACGTTCTTCTGAGCGTGAAATTGTTTCTTTTTGTGCACTTTGTTTAGGCTTATTTGCTAAAACAATTTCAACATCTTTTGCAGTAATTTTTCTTAAACCCGATATAATGTCATCAATATTTAAATTATTTTCTTCCATTATTTTCTGAGCAAGTGGAGTAGTCTTAATTTCTGACACAGAATTTTTACTTACTTCAATAATATTACTTATTTCTACTTCCTTAACAACGTTCCCTGGTTTTGTTTCAGCAACCACACTATTTGTTACGGAGGTGTCTATTGTACAGGCTACTGCACCAACTGCAATATTGTTTCCTGCATCTACCATTATTTTAATTTGTCCTGATTCCGGTGCTATTAATGGAAGTGTAGCTTTATCTGATTCAAGTTCGGCTAACTCAGAATCTTTTGTTACGAAACTGCCTTCGGTAACCAGCCAGTTAGCAACTGTAACCTGTGATACAGATTCTCCGGGAGATGGAACTTTTACTTCGATTATCATTTTAAATTTATTAAATTTCAGTGCATTTCATACTACAATAAACTTCGCTGCTGTCGCATTTGCAACGTTTAAAAATTTTATCAAGAATTTTCTGTTGTCTTTGTTTGTGTACTTCTAACAAACCAGTAGCAGGGCTTCCACTCATAGGACGACAAACAACAAATAAATCAGGAATATCAAAATGAGTTTTAATAAATGGCCAGGCTCCCATATTTGCAGGCTCTTCCTGAACCCATAAAGTTCTTTTGAAGTTAGGATATTTTACTAAAACTTCTTTTAATTGATTTAATGGAAGTGGGTAATATTGTTCTAATCTAACAATTGCAGTTTGGGTATCATTTATCTTTTGTTTCTCGGCAAAAATTTCATAATAAATTTTGCCACTGCATATAACAACTTGAGTTATATTATTTTTTTCAACTGAAATATCATCAATTACTTCTTTAAATGATCCTTCAGAAAGTTCATCAATTGTTGAAATACATTGCGGATGACGTAATAAACTTTTCGGTGTAAAAACAATTAAAGGTTTACGGTATTCTGTATATACCTGGCGACGAAGTGCGTGAAATATGTTAGCAGGAGTTGTGCAATTTACTATTTGCATATTTAAATTTGCAGCAAGAACTAAAAATCTTTCAATTCTGGCACTTGAATGCTCAGGCCCCTGTCCTTCGTATCCATGTGGTAACAATAGAACCAAACCATTCATCAATCCCCATTTATCTTCTGCAGAACTAATATACTGATCAACTATTGCCTGTGCCACATTATGAAAATCGCCAAACTGAGCTTCCCATATAGTTAATCCTTCAGGTCTGCCAATTGCATATCCGTATTCAAATCCCATTACAGCATATTCAGAAAGTAATGAGTTATATATCTGAAATTCTTCTTGATCATCGCTTATATGCTTTAGTGGACACCATTTTTCATCAGTATCATCAACATGAAATGTAGAATGGCGATGACTGAATGTTCCTCTTTCTGAATCCTGTCCGCTTACTCTTACAGAATGTTTTTCTGAAACTAAACTTGCATAAGCTAATAGCTCTGCCATTGCCCAATCTAGTTTGTTTTCCGAGACTAATGCTTTTCTGTCGTTTACAATTTTCTCTATTTTAGTAAAGAACTTTTTATCGGAAGGCAAATAATTTATTTTATTGCAAAGATTTAAAAGTATTTCTTTGTTTACTCCTGTTTTTGGCGATGAAATAAAATCATTTTCATTGGCATATCTGAATGTGCTCCATTTTGATTGTAAGAAATGTCTTATTTCAACTTTTTCACTTTGTTTTGATTTTAAAAGTTCTGATTCAAGTTTGTCGTTAAATACTCTTTGTTTTTCTACAATTTCATCAAGAGTCATAACACCACTTTCCATCAAATGTTTTGAATAAATATCTCTTACATTTGGGTGAGCAGCTATTTCTTTATAAAGTATAGGTTGTGTAAAACGAGGTTCATCACCTTCATTGTGACCATATTTTCTATATCCTAATAAGTCAATAAAAACATCGGTATGAAATTTTTCGCGGTACTCTAATGCAAGATTAACTGTGTATAATACTGCTTCCACATCGTCGCCATTAACATGAAATACCGGTGCTAAAGTTACTTTTGCTATATCAGTGCAATATGTACTTGATCTGGCATCAAGATAATTTGTAGTAAAACCTACTTGATTATTTACTACAAAATGTAAAGTACCTCCGGTTTGATAACCCGGTAACTGAGACATCTGTATTGTTTCGTAAACAATTCCCTGAGCAGCAACAGCAGCATCTCCATGAATAACGACCGGACACACTTTGTTAAAATCGCCATTGTATTCGCAATCGATTCTCGTACGTGCAAGTCCCTGTGTTACAGGTCCAACAGTTTCTAAATGTGAAGGGTTTGGCAACATAGCAAGAAATACTTCCAATCCTTTCTGTGTTTTTATTTTTGTATCGTAACTAAGGTGATATTTTACATCTCCAAGTATATTTTCATCGTCATAAAACTTACCTGTATACTCTGAAAAAATACTTTCAAATGGTTTCTTGAAAATGTTTGTTAAAACGTTAAGTCTGCCTCTGTGAGAATTGCCAACAATAAATTCTTTTATTCCCATGTCGGCACCTTTTTCAACAGCATAACCAAGTGCAGGAATTAATGCTTCTACACCTTCTAATGAAAAACGTTTCTGACCAACAAATTTTTTATGTAAAAACTGTTCGAAACCAACAGATTTAACAAGAATCTTATAAATATCTTTTTTCTGCTCGTTTGAAAACTGAAAGGAATTTTTAGCTGACTCCATTTTCTTTGTAAGCCAATCAACAATTTCTGGCTTGCGGATATAAACAAACTCTGCACCTACCGACTGACAATAAGTTTGTTCTAAATGTTCAATTATTTTTCTTAATGTTGATGGTCCTATTCCAATTTCGTTTCCTGCCTGAAAAGTTTTATCAAGGTCTTTTTCAGTCAGCTTAAAGTTTATATAATCTAAAGTAGGAGAATATGTTCGTCTTGGATGAACAGGGTTAGTCTTTGTGAATAAATGACCACGTTTACGGTAACCATCAATTAAATTATAAACTTTAAATTCATCAGATAACATTTCTGCACCTGCAGAAGTTTGTTTGAAATTTGTTCTGGCAAATTCAAAGCCCTGAAAAAACTTTTTCCAGCTTTCATCTACACTTTCGGGGTTGCTTATATAATCCTTGTAAAGATCTTCTATATATTGAATATCACCAAGATAATCGAAATTATTCATTCTGGTTTTAATAATATTTAATGACAAAATTTATGATACGAAAGTAAACAATTATTATTATTTAGACAAATTATAAATACACTATTTAAACAACCTTTGATAAAAGAGTTAAGTCTTTAATTAAAATGTTTCGTTAGTTTTGTTATTAACATAAAATATATATTTATATATGAAGATATTATACTTTTCTTTGCTACTATTTTTAATTTCTGTATTTTCTTTTTCTCAGAATTATCTTACAGTTAAGCCAAATTCCAACTCATATTATTTTGGTCAGAATAACGAGACTGTTTTCCCTATAAGAATTGACAGCATTAAAACTCATGGTGATAGTACTGATTATTATTCATTCTGTATGATCAGGACTATTGAAAATTATAATTTTACAAAAAATGGAGCATCGTGGATTGGAAAAAAAATGACAGATTGTGGTAATGGGATTAATTTATTTTTCAATTATGAGAATGATACTATTCACATTAAAACTAATGCATTAATTAATGACAGTTGGAGGTTTTATACATATTCAAATGGTAGTTACATTAACGCAACTATTTCAAATCATAATTCAGAAGCTTTTCTTGGTTTAATTGATTCAATCAAAACAATTTCATTTCAGGTTAAAGATGCTGCCGGTAACAATATAACAGATAATATTAATAATTATCAGTTGAAGCTAAGTAAGAATTATGGATTTATTAAAATATTTAATTTTTACGATTTCCCCTTTAACCCTGGATCGGCAGATTTCTTTTATGTTTCAAGTCCAGTAATGGATTTAATAGGTTTATCGAACCCAACAATTGGATGGCAAAATTTTACATTATCTGATGTGTTTAGCATGAATACAAGCGATGAGATTCATCTATCGGTCAATTATTATGATGCTCTTAACGGTACAGGTACCATGAATAATTTTAACGAAAAGTATATTAACAAATATATTGGAAGAGTAGAAAATGCAAATCATGATACAGTAAAATTTACAATTGACAGATGTTTTTGGCGTATAGAAAAATACAATCAAAACATATTACAGATAATGACTTCTCGTGATACAGTTATAGAAAACTTCGCTTTAACAGGAGAATTTAACAAATTACCATTAGAACCCATTTTTGATGAAGGGTTTTACGGATATTATTATAAGCATGATAGTACCGGCTATCGTAGTACTCTGTTTTTTCAGGAAATTAATGATACTCTTTATCCCTTACAAATTGATGGATGGAATTATATTTATTATAAAAATAGCTTAGGTAAAACTTTTGCCAGCGATGGCTTTATGAATATTACTTATGGTAGTAATTATAGCTATTATTATGTACATGGGATTTCATGGGGTCAACCATACATTTGCGATTCTTTACTTGCCGACACAATATTAGGATTAAATATAATTAATTCATTTGTTGAAATTAAATTTTACCCAAACCCTGCGAGCAATTATATTGAAATTATAAAAAATAATAACAATTTACAAAACACAACAGTAGAAATCTTAGATATTCAAGGGAAAGTCATAAAAGCTGAAGACATAAACACAAATTTCGAAAATATCAATATTTCTGAGATACCAGCAGGAGTATATATTATAAGAATAACAAATCAAAAGATTTGCTCAAATCACAAACTAATAATAACAAGGTAGAATTTACTGATAAATAAGATGAGAGAAAGTACCTTCTGTTATATTTTTATTAGGTAATAAAAGATTTGTTGGATTTTTAGCTTTAAAAGAAAAAGTACCGCTTATTTTTTTTGTAGTTGTATCAACAGAAGATAATGTTACTGTGCCTTCATATGCTGTATATAAACTATCGGTAGTACCGGTACTATTTGTATATGTAGCAGAAAACTGAGTCTGTATAGGAATAGAAGTTGACAAGGTATATGTACCTGTTGAAATACCAAAAATAGTAATATTTAATACATCGCTCCCTTTTGTACCGTTTATTAAAAAATTATTTCCTTGTTTTGTTGTAACTCTGCTTAAAGCTGACCAGGAAACACCATTAACTTTACATTTCATTGAAGCTTCAAGGTTTACGATATCTGTAATTTTACTGTCTTTTTTACAGGCAAATGTGAAAGCAAGAACTGATATTATTGCAAAAAAAGTAATTTTTTTCATTGTTCTATATTTTAATTTTTTACAAAAATACAAGAAAATTAAATAGAGAACAAAAAATAAGCTTGGAAATGCTTATCTTTGCAGTGCTTATGGGGCTGAACTGGTTTTGACAGCAAGAGTGTGGAAATGTAAGCATGCCGAGACTTGGGAGTACCTCTCGTAAATCAGAATTCTCACGCCAATAACTGGCAACAATAATTTCGCTCTCGCAGCTTAATCGCTTAGCGATACAAGCTTAATTCTATTTGCAAGGCATTTAGAACGAGTGCTCCGCAGAAATTCCTCCCGGCTGTTTCTGTATATGGAGTATCGAATCGCATGGGATAGCAAAGGTAAGTTCCGAACCGGCGCGAAATAAAGGAACTAAGTTTAATATAGGCAGTACTTTGCTTTTATTATTCCGACAATCTAATAAGTAATAAGCATGTAGAAAGCATTTTGGTGCCTTGTTTGGACCCGGGTTCGACTCCCGGCAGCTCCACTGGGAATCCTTCAAAAAGTAACTAAAAGCCTCAAAAAGAAACATCTGAGGCTTTTTTTTTTCAAATCACATTAACAATGTTTAGTTATTAAGGAACTTTAATGGATAAAGCATTGTTAATCTTACACACTCTGCTTTCTAATGTTTTTCTGAGTAATATAAAGTAAAATACGTATGCTTACTATAATTTGCAATAATAACACTACTAAATTATGCATTACTACCAAAATGGATTTTTATACTCGGGAGCATTGTTATAAACCACAACAAATCTCATCCCTACAAAAGGAGAGCCTGAGAACTTTGTGTAATCCTTCAGCATATCATTAAACTCATCTTTACTTCGCCAGCCGACTCCAAAAACAATCTTTTTTCCGGATTGCCGTTCTAAAATCATTTCGCTTACATGCCCAATTGCAGTATAATCTTTCATCCTGGAAGGGTAAATTGTATCAAAAGGTTCGACAGAACGAACTTCAAAACCTTTATTCAAAATATTTATTACCTCGCTTTCGCTCATGCCATAACGATTTGTAGCATAAAACTCATCAACAGTACTTTCTATTTTATATTTTTTCTGCAACGACTTTATTCGCCTATCAAGTGATTTGTCGATATACCCTTCGTTAATATCAAAAATTGTAAGATACCCTCCATTATCTGGTAAAGAGGTATAGCCATATTCTGCCAGAAGCATCCATTCTGCATCATAAGGCAATCGCAACTTGAAATCTACAATACTCTTTTTTATTGTTTTAGCATACTTCTTTGTTTCCTGTTCAAACCATGAACAAAATAATTCAACTCCTTCCTGTGAAATGTTTACTACCGGAAAATCATTATATTCTTCTGCCTTAAAATAATCTACTGCCAGTTTAGAAAATTTATAATTATTCCAGATTTCAGGCTTTACTTTAGCTTTACTATAATCAGAAAATCGTCCTTGTATCAAAAGGTCTATCAAAAATGTTCTATATTCTAAGTTTGTAATAACACAATTGTGAATTGTAAATGCTGTAATACCAATCTCCTCCCCTTTGTAGTTAACGCTTCCATCATCGATGTACCTATATAATTTTTTATCTTTGTTAAGAAGTTTATCCATCATCATCTGCTTAATCTTCCAATAGCGCTGTATAAGCTTTGGATTAAGCACAAACAACTCCTGCCGGTTAGTATCAGCTATCTGCTTTTTCAAAGACAACTGGTTTGTATCATGTAAAGCAATGAATGATTTTATTTGATCATTAACTTCACGTGATATTTCAATATTTTTTTTCTTTTTATCTGTACTTTGTTGTGAATAGTAACCTAATCCTTCCAATTTTTCTATGTTAAAATCAGAATTACTTGCAATTTTTGTTATTTCTTCATTAATAAGATTTGTGTTTTTAGAAGTTTGAAAATCGAAGGCTGAATGGTAAACAAGATGAGCAATAAAACCAATAATTACTATTACTGAAATAAAAATAACACTATAAATCATTCCTGTTCCCATAGTACCCTTACCGGAAAAACGTTTCAATAGATTTTTTTCTTTTTCAGGATCTATCTTTACATTGTATTCCTGACTAAAAACAACCTTTGAAATATCATCATTGAAATTGCCTGCATTATCATTTAAAAATGTTTTGCGCAACAATTCGTTCAATTCGTCGTCATTAATATTATATTTCTCTTCTGTCACTTTGTGGTAGTACTAATTTATCATTTATGCTTTTCAGAATTTTTTGTTTATAGCGAAGATAATACACTTTCAATTGATCTGCCGGTCTTTTTATTATTACTGAAATCTCTTCATAAGAATAATTTTGTGCTCTCATCAGTAATAACACTCTCTGCCAATCTTCGAGTTTAGACAGCTCTTCATTCAATAATTTCATATTCGAGCTTTCATGTTCATCTTCATCATTAGTGCTATCAGAGTCATTCTCTACATATTCAACACCATCTTCAAATGCCACTGTTTCCAATCTTTTGTTTTTAGTATCGCGATAATGATTCCGCAAATAATTAATAAAGATTTTAAAGATGAAGCTTGCGAACTTTTCTTCTGATTCAAAAGTATACCTTTCATATGTTTCAATTGTTTTATCAATCGTTTTGTATACTATATCCCAAGCTTCATCTTCACTAATATTCCATTTTGTAATTGCATATCCATATAGCTTTCTACCGTATTTGTTATAGATATCGGTTTTAGAAAGACTATTTTTTTTTCCAAATTTCGGAAACTTCACTATAATGGATATTTTGTGTCACGAAGGTACGCAAAATATCCATTTTCTTAAAAATTAGGACATGAAATTGATCTGAATTTCTTTGCTTTATAACCTTTAATATGATAGCTTGTCTTTTCTCTGTCCATTGTTTTAAGGTCATCAATTATTTTTTCATAATCGGAAAAATCCTGGTAAAGACTTTTCAGGTAAACATTATCACCGATATTTTTAAAGTGATTTTCTAATATACCTTTTGCCTCGACAATTTTCTCCCTTGATTTTTTAAAGTCTCCGTTATTAGCTGATTGTACTGCATCTTCGTATATTTCTCCGGTAACCTGAAGTGCATATCCTTCACTCGCAGCCTTATTGTATCCTGAATTATACTGACCTGCGTTTCTTGAAACAGTAACTGCTGACTTTGTTGTAAAAATAACATCGTTCACATTATCATTGGCACTATTGCTATATGATAATTTACATTCAACATTTATGATAGAATCTATTTTATGCCTTGTTTTAAATTGGATTAGTATTGCTTTTTGTTCCTCAGAAAATATATCATTGAAACTTATTGTTAATATATTACCCTTTAACAGTCCGTTATATGCATATGTTTTATTGTATTCCAATATATCTTCAGGAAAAGAAATTTCGAGTTTTGTGTTCTGTGCAACTACCTTTGAAATCCCCTTCAATTCCATATTAAAAATATCAGGAAGCTTATCTACTGAATTTATGAAATAATACATACCACCACCCTGAATAGCAATTTTAGCCATCAAATCTTCATTATAGTCAAGACCTACTCCAAATGTAGAAATTGAAATACCATCATTCTCAAAAAAGCCACTGGTAATTTCCGCAAGTGCTCCAGACTCAGAAATTCCTACATTAGCTAATCCATCAGATAGTAACAATACTCTGTTTACCATTTCACCAACAACCAGTTTTTTTGCACCTTTTACCAAATCATACCCTTTTCTTATTCCACCTTCGAGATTTGTTGAAGAACCACTATTGATAGCACTCACTTTTTTTATTATGTTTTCTTTGTTTTCTAATCGTTGCGGCTCCATTAAAACTTCAACATTTGAATCATAAAATACAATAGAAAGAATATCCTCACTGGATAACTGGTTGATAACATAAATTACAGCTTTTTTTACATTTTCAAGTTTCTCTCCACTCATAGATCCGCTACGATCAAGCACCAATGATAAGTTTAATGGTACATGTTTAGAGTTTACGGTATTCTCCTTTTTTATTCCCTGTAGGTGTACATAATAATAAACATCATTGTTATTTTGATTTTCCATAATAAAATTATTTACCGGTTCTGCTCTTAAATATAGAGAACCGTTTGGTGTTAATGGTCCATGATGTTCCTGTGCATGGATAAATGATGTAAACATTATAACAATTAATAATGTTTGAGCTAAAAAAATTAGAGTTTTCATATTATTATTTTTTATTTAGTTTTTTTTCAATTTCTTCCTGTTTCTTTTTTAATTCTTCTTCTTTTTTCTTTAAGGTTGGATTATCATACGTTGTTCTGGTAATATGTATTGCAGTAACATCAAATGAAATGCTCATTCCTACCCCATACATAACATTTGAAATTAAAGGCTTCTGATCTCTTAAAAACCCAGTTCCCATTCCAAAATAAGGATTAACATTTAGTGAAAAGATGCTATGCCTACCTCCAAATTCCATGTTTAATGAGCAAATCAGAGATTGTTGAAAAATGGAAAAGTCTTTTGGGTATTTTTTAATGTAATTGCTTTCTGTTGCACCTCCATACTTTTGTATAGATTGTTTTGAAGATGCCAGAAATGAAGGGATATATGAAATACTTACCACAGGCATATTTCTTCTAACAAAACGCAACGATATTGGTATTGACCAGTAATTAAGAGTAGTATTAATTACCGCAACACCAAATTGATTAGATTCAGGAAATACTCCTTGTATTTCACGTTCGGCATTAACTGTGGTAAAACCAATCCCAAAATCCATGGGAGGATCGTTATTACTTCGAAGTAAAACTCCCTTATAATAACTAAACGAAGGATGGTTACGAATTAAAAGATTATTTTCATTGCTACCGGGTTGTTTTGAATTTACAACTCCAAATGAGCATCCAAAACCCAAATATTCCAATTGAGCCTTTGCTGTTTTCTGTATTGTTATAAATATTATAAAAATCAGAAATAAAATAAATGTGTTTTTCATAGTTCTCTTTTTCTATGATAACACGAACAGGTTACACTTATGTATAATATGCAGATAATTAGACTATTTATTAAGGCAGTATATGCAAATCTTCTACTCCACCTCATGGAACTTTTTTAGATTTTTAAAAGTTGTTCCATTTTTTATTTAAACTTTATGTAATGAAATAGGATTTCAAAAAAGACTAAAAATTGATGTGGGGAACTTACACAAATTGACGATGTTACATAAAATTTTATAAAGTTCATTTAATGCATTTATTAAAATCTAAAGTTTTAATATGAAATATAAGTAAAAATACCTGTTTTAATCAGGTAAATTTCCTGAGAATTTCAGGTTATTACGCTCTATTTTGAGGAGTGTTTTGAAAGTAATTTTACATATTACCTTAAAACACCAGAGCCATGAAATCGCTTACATTAATTTTTGCAGTAATATTAATAAGTTCAGGCTTATTTGCACAAAACGGATTAGACTATATGGGAATACCAACTGAACAAAATTCTCAATTAGTAAATGAATATATTCCTGTAAAAAACACAAATGCTGTAATAATACCTATTTTAAAACAATTTGCATCACCTACTTCAATGCCAACATCAATTACATATCACGATGGATTATTATGGGTAACCGGTTATAATGATTATGTTGTTTATAAGGTTTCTACAATAACAGGAAATGTTGTTGGTACATTCCCTGTTTCAATTCAAAAACCATATGGTATTACATTTAAAAATGACAATGTATTTATTTTAGATAACATATCTAAAAATATATTTGAATATACTGAAACAGGCACTTTATTAGATAGTTTTAACCTTTCAAATGTAGCAAGTCATGTATACCCTACCGGATTATGCTATACTGGAAATGAATTCTGGTATAATGACACTAAAGGTCCTAATCCTTCAGCAACAAACGACTCTACATATTCATTCTCTCAACAATTATTATTAAACAATTCATTTGAAGCAGCTGGCGCTTTCCCTACAGGTATAGCATTTGATGGAAATCATATATGGATAAATGATAATCCTAGTCAGGCCACAAATATGATGGATCCAATTACTCACTCTGTTCTAAAATCATTTAAAACTCCTGGAGGTGCATATCCAAATGGTATTGCATATGACGGTGAAGGCTTATGGATAATTAATAACTCATCTGATTCTATTTATTTTATGATTCCTGAAGGAATAACAAATATCAATTCAGAAAAACAATTAACCAATGGCATTAATATTTATTCATATGGAAGCCAGATTATTTTTAACTATAACGAAATCTGGAAGGGTAGCGATTTTGTTATTTACGATTTAACTTCAAAAGAAATATATAAAAATAAAATATCCGGCGATAATTCATTTATACTGAATCAACTTAATTT
Organism: Bacteroidia bacterium; assembly: GCA_016218155.1. Classification (NCBI taxonomy): domain Bacteria; kingdom Pseudomonadati; phylum Bacteroidota; class Bacteroidia; species Bacteroidia bacterium. The sequence goes on along the minus strand of JACREQ010000069.1, from coordinate 43,083 downwards.
TAATGAAGGAATATACATTGTAAGTGTTATTAATAAAGAAAATATTTACTCTGAGAAAATACTTTTATCCCGTTAATTTTTTGTTTAGAAAAATAATAGTAAATTGGACTTATTTAATAGATAGAAATTATTAAATAAGTCAATTTAATTTAAAATGAATTCTAATTTAAATAAACCGGCTTCTATTTTAATAGTCGATGACATGCCTAAGAATATTCAGGTACTTGGGAATCTTCTTAGACAATCCAATTACAATGTAGAGTTTGCAACTAATGGTCCGGAAGCATTAGAATGGGTAAAGGTGAGTAAATTTGATCTTATTTTGCTCGATATAATGATGCCAGGTATGAATGGCATTGAAGTTTGTAAGATATTAAAAGATAATCCTGAAACTAAAGATATTCCCATAATTTTCATAACAGCTAAAAGTGATTCAAAAGACATAACACTGGGATTTAAAACCGGAGCTATTGATTATATAACAAAGCCATTTAATATTGATGAACTTTTGGCAAGAGTTTCTACTCATTTATTAATTCAATCACAAAACAAAGAGTTATTGTACCAAAACTCATTTAAAAATGTTCTAATGTCAGTTATTGCACACGATCTTAGAACTCCGTTATCAATTATTTCTAATATGATTAATGTTGCAACATTAAAAAAAGAACAACAAAAGTTTAATGAATTAGGGGAAATATTAGAAATATTAGATATCTCGATTAAAGAGTCTTTTTTAATAGTAAACGATCTGCTTGCCTGGGGAAAGGTTCAACTTGGTAAAATAAAAATTAATCAAACATCTTTCAATTTATTTGATTTGATAAAAGAAATAACATACGCTTTTTCCACTGTTACCGAAAAAAATAATATTAAAGTAAACTGTAATATCAATTCAGATATTATTATTGAAACTGATAAAGAATTATTAAAAATTGTTATCAGAAATATTTTTAATAATGCAATTAAATTTACACCAATAAATGGAGAAATAACAATAAATTATAACAATATTGACTCACATTTAATAAGCATTAAAGATACTGGCTCAGGAATAAATAAGGAAAAATTGCATAAATTATTCTCTGTTGATCCTGATAATTTCAAAAAAAATACATTTACAGAATCTGGAATGGGGTTGGGTTTATTTTTGATTAAAGACATTTTAGAATTTATTTCCGGAAAAATTATAGTAGAAAGTGAAGAAGGAAAAGGAAGTACATTTTCTGTAAGTCTTCCTAAATAGTTTCACATATTACTTTTTTTAATAAAATGTTATTTTTTAAGTAATGTATTAAACTGCTTAAGTAAATCAGGATATTTGCTTAATGTTAATTTCAATTTTTCAATATCAAAGTTAACAACACAATAAGATATTTCATTGCTAAAAGCAATAATAGCCTGAGATTTATACTTATTTCCAATCTTCATAATTATTTTTGCCAGTTCATCAGCCTTAGACATGGACAATCTGATTTGTAATTCCTCCCATAATGGCGAAACTGATTCTTCTAAAATCGAAATTATTTCCGGTAAAAAATTAACATCATTTTTACTAACTAATGAAAAAATATTTTTTTCAAATACGAGTTCATTATTATCTATAGTTTTAAAAGGCAGGAATTTAATCAGTTGGATATATATATCTTCCAGCATAAATGGCTTATTTAACTGTCCGTTAAATAATTGTATTCTTTTATCATCAGAGAATTTTTGATATGTTGATGATGCTGTCATTGAAACTACAGGAATATTATTTAACATTGGGTTTTTTCTTAATAATTCTAATGTTTCAAAACCATCCATATCGGGCATAAGAATATCTAAAATTATTAAGTCAATATTTTCTTTAGTAATAACTTCATTTGCATTTTGTCCACTTTTAGCTGTAATTATTTTAATGTTGGAAGATTTAAAAAAGCTCTTAAACATCAACAAAATCATAGGATCATTATCTATAACCAAAACTTTTGCAGGTTTAAATTTAATCTGATTAATGTTAATTATTTTAGAGGTTATTTCGGGTGCAGCTTGTTTTGAAATTTTTACTTCTTTAAAAACAATTGTAAAATTACTTCCATTATTTATTGAACTGGTTAAACTTATTTTTCCATTCATCAATTCAATAAGTCGTTTTGTAATTGCAAGTCCTAAACCAGTTCCACCATATTTTCTGGTATCCTGATCTTCCTGTTGTTGAAAATTATCAAATATTTTATCCAAATGTTCAGCAGGAATCCCAATACCAGAATCCTGAATAGATATGCTAATATCTACAATACTTGCATTTTTAAATTTATGACTTAATTTTATTTTAATAAAACCGGAATCGGTAAATTTAACGGCGTTTCCTATCAGGTTAATAAGTATCTGACGTAATCTTAATTCATCAAATTCCAATGAATCGGGAAAATCTTTTGGAAAATCATTTATTACATTAATTTGCTTTTCATTTGTTTTTAGTGTAAAAATCTGTTCAGTTTCATTAATTAATGATTTAATGTTAACAGGTTCGTTATGAATACGCATTTTACCTGCTTCAATTTTAGAAAGGTCAAGTATATCATTAATAAGATTAAGTAAAGTCTGACCCGATGTTTTTATTGAATCAACATATTCCTTTAAATCGGTTCTTTCCAACTGATTATGCAATAAACTTGAAAATCCTATAACAGCGTTCAATGGAGATCTGATCTCGTGACTCATATTTGCTAAAAAGATTCCTTTTGCACTATTTGCATTCTCGGCAAATTCTTTGGCTTTTTGCAATTCTTTAACAAAAGTTGCTCTTTCAGTAATATCTTTATAATTCCACACCCTACCAACTATACTACCTTCTATTAACTGTGGAACTGTAGTTCTTTCAATAATGCGACCGTCTTTAAGCTCAAATTGATATACATCTGAGAGTTCTTTAGCTTGATCAATTATTTTAATTCTTTCCCTACCCTTTTCAGGATTAATAGATTGGTTTATAATATATTCGATAATGACTTTCCAATCTAATGAATTTAAATTGTCTTCTTTTAGATTCCAGAATTCAACAAATCTTTTATTATACTTTGTTATAACATTATTTGAATTTACCACTACTATGCCTTCACTTGTTGATTCTATTGTTGAGTTAAGAACTGAAATTGTATTTTTAAGTTCAGAAGTCCTTTTTACAACAAGATGCTCAAGTTTTTCCTGGTAAATATTCAACTCATTCTCAATTTCTTTTTGTTTTGTTATATCCTCTTTAATAGCAATAAAATTGGATATACTTCCATCTGATTGTATAATTGGTGAGATAAAAGCAGATTCCCAGTATTTTGACCCATCCTTCTTTATATTTAAAAACTCACCCTTCCAATCCTTACCAGCATTAATTGTAGCCCATAAAAGTTTATAATCATTTTCTGATGTATGCCCTGACTTTAGAATTCTTGGATTTTTACCTATAGCTTCTGTATATGTATATCCTGTAATTTTAGTAAACTTAGGATTAACATATTCAATATCACCTTTTTTATTTGTAATTACTATTGAAGCAGGGTTTTGCTCTGCAACTTTTGACAGCTTAACCAGCTGCAATTCCTGAACTTTTCGGTCAGAAATATCTTTAACAAATCCTAATATAGTATCATTTGAAATTTTAACTGCACTTAACAAACCGTAGAACGCAGAACCATCTTTGCGTTTATATATAAATTCATTTGTATACTTACCATATTTATTAAGAGTTTCAAAAGCATGAATCCTAATTTCTTTATCCTTTTCAAAACTTAAATCCAATAAATGCAATTGTTTGAATTCTTCTTTAGAATAACCAAACATTTTACATCCTGCAGAATTTACTTCAGTAAATATTCCATCAGAATTAATAAGTAAAACACCATCAGGAGCATTCTCAATATAGCCTCTTAATCGCTCCTCGCTTTCTTTTAATTTTGTTTCTACTCCTTTTCTTTCATCAATATTTCTCGTAACTCCATGTATGCCAATAAGTACATTATTTTCGTCAAAAAATGGTGTAATAACTAATTCACCCCATTTAGTAGAACCATCTTTACATAAATATTCAAGTTCAAGACGATTAGCATAATTAACTAGTTTATCAGAATTATTATGGTAAAGCTGAATTTCACGTTGCATTGTATTCATACCATAAATGGCAGATTCTTTTGTAAATCTATCTGTAATGCTTTGTTTAAGGTATTCTTCCACTGTAAAGCCTGTAAACTTTTCTACAGATGGTGAAACATAGAGGCTTTTTCCGTTTAAATCCATTAACCAAACAACATCTGTAATTTTATCAGAAATGAGCTTATAAGTCTCATTACTTTTTCTTATTAATTCCTGCGAATATTTACGTTCTCTAATATCTCTTGTAATACCTAAAAAACCGATCATTTTTTTGTTATCATCCCTTAAAATTGAGGCTTTTGTTTCTGTCCAGATATAACTACCATCTTTACATATTAATTCGAGTTCAAATGTTCTGGTTCTAATTAATGGAGCGATACCAGACATTTCAAGTTTCATCTCCTCTTCAACTGCATTTCTTATAACATTTATCCCTTCAATTGTTAAGGTATTTAAAACAGATTTACCGATTAATTCATCCACCTCAAATCCTCTCAGATTTTTAATTGAAGGACTGATAAAACTATATTTCAGTTCGTTATCTAAAGTAAAAATCACATCAGCTGAATTATCAGAAACTAAACGATATTTTTCTTCACTTAATTTAAGTATTCTTTCGGTATTTTTATGGTTTTCAACTTCTTTCTCTAAATCTTCTAATAAGTTAAGAGTTGCTATTTTACTTTTTTTAAGCTCTGCAAATGATGTTTGTAATTCTATTTCAGCCCTTTTTCTAATTTCGATCTCTTTATTAAGAGCCTGATTGGCAATACTTAAAATTGTATTATTTTCTTTAAGCCTTTCTCTTGCATGTTTTAATTCTATATGTGTATTTACTCTGGATAGTAATTCATCACGGTTAAAGGGTTTTGTAATGTAATCTACACCTCCCAATTTTAACCCTTTTACTTTATCTGTAGGGGCATCGAGCGCACTTATAAATATGATAGGTACCTCATTAAATTTTATATCTGCTTTTAATATAGAGCAAACTTCATAACCACTAATATCTGGCAACAATATGTCTAATAGTATTAAATCAGGTATCTCAGCATTTACAGATGCTATAGCCTCTGCACCATTTAATGCAGAATTTATTTCATAATTTTCACTACGAAGAATTTCACCTAATAACTTCAAATTATGAAATACATCATCAACAATCAATATTTTTCCTTTAAAATTACCAGAATTTGAAGTCATATATATTATTTTCAAATATTTTAACAAAGTAAAGATAATAAAATAACGTTAGTTCGATATAAGAAAACGATGCTAATTTGCTGCAGTGAACTAACAAAACAAAGAATACTATTACTTTATATCTAACTCACATTATTACAAATACAAACCTTAAAGTAGAAAATTAAAAAAATACCATATCTTAATATTAATCAATCTTGTTTTTATATTTCTCACTTCCTCCTAATTTTAAATATAATTCGTTAATTTCTTTTTTCAGCTCAATCATTCTTAATTCCCTATTTATCAATAACTTGTTAAATCTTTCCAATTCATTTGATTTGCGAATAATTTCATTTTGCTCCTTTTTTCTTTCAGTAATATCAACAAATGTAATAACAGAGCCTGTAATAACATCATTTTCAATAATTGGAGAGGTACTATAAGCAACATAGAAACCTGTACCATTTTTCCTCCAGTAGTAATCCTCTCCACTCATTTGCTTTGCACTTTTTAAAGTAGAATAATTCGGACAACTTTCCTTAGGAAAAACATCGCCATTTTGATATGAATGATGAATTTTAGAATGACAATCCTGTGCTAATAATTCTTCCCTATCATAACCTAATAAATTAGATGCCATTGGATTTATAAAGCTAATAGCACCTTTTTTATCAATTCCTAAAATACCTTCACCAGCAACATCTAATATTATATTTACTTTTTTATTTGCATTAATTATTAATTCTTCATTTTGTTTTCGTTCTGTAATATCTCTGTCTACTCCCCTGTATCCGATAAGACTTCCATCATTGTTAAATATTGGCACTCCACTTGTCTCAAATATTTTTAATTTACCGTTTTTATCAATAAGAGTATTTATTAAACTATCAAATGCTTTTTTTGAAGAAATTATTTCATCAGATATTTTCTTTACTCTTATTGCTTCATCAGGTGGCATATTTTCGAATGGTGATTTGCCTAATAAATCTGAAGATTTATAACCGAGAATATTTTCAATTTGTGGGCTAATATATGTGTACACACCATTAATATTGGTTTCCCATATAATGTCACTTGAGGCTTCAACAAGATTTCTAAATTTTAGTTCGCTATTAACAAGAGCTTTTTCTGCATTTCTTCTTTCAGTCAGAATTTTATTCAGCATATTGTTTTTAACAAAAACATTAATAAGAATTAAAAATAAAACAATGATTAAGATTATTAATATTACTGATTCTATAACTGCTGAGATAACATTATTTCTCCATGAACTTGCATCGAAATCTAAACCTAAAACAGCAATTATTTTATCTGTTGTTTTATCTTTAATTGGCACATAAATACTTCTCCAGGTTCCCCATCTGTCTGTTAATTCCGAAGTAATAAACTCTTTTCCGTCCAAAAAAGGTTTTTTATCTTCAAATTTAGCTTCGGTATATTCCTGACCTGGAGGAGAATAATCTTTTGAATTTTTTAGTTCAGAGTCTGATAAAAAATATATTTTATTTTTCTTATTAACCCAGATATATGCAAACTGTATATTGTTATCTACATGAACAATTTCAAATAAATGTTGATTAATACGTTTATATTCCAATTTACTTGTATCATCAATAATTCCATTAAGTTTTTTAATGTCATCAATTGGCATTAAAGCAACACATGTTCTTGCAATTTTTAAAATACAAATGGATTGTTCTTTTTCTGCTTTTTTCCATGTTGAGTAAACAAAAAAGCAGCCCAGAATTATAAGCAAACAAAAAATTATAGCCTGAAAAAATTTTCGTGTAAATAAAGCTGTTATCATTATTATTTATTGAGTTTAATAAAGATAAGAATACTTTTATTTAATTAAATATTAAATAAATATTACACAGTAATAATAGTGATAAAACAAAAGATTTATTCAGGTATTTTTACTTGATTAAATCTTTATGATTTTATTTTTTATGGCATAAGTAACTAAACCAACTGTGTTTTTTGCTCCAACTTTTGCAATTAAATTGGCACGATGCCCATCAATTGTTCTGGCACTCAGAAAAAGCTTTTCAGCAATTTCATGATTATTTAAGCCATTTGTAATTAATTCGAGTACTTCAATTTCTCTTTTAGAAAAATGAATATTTTCTTTAGAATTATCTAGTGAAGGCTTATCTACAAATTTAGAAGTTAATATTGATAAAAGCTCATTTGAAAAATAACTTTTGCCACTCATTACAGCTTTTATTGCATTTGAGATATCTTCAATATCTACAGTTTTCAATAAAAATCCTTTTGCACCAGCTTCCAGCATGCTTTCAAGACATTCTTCATCTCCATTTGTGCTTATTGCAATTATTTTTAATTGAGGATTTTTAGTTGTTGCAATTTTTGTTGCTTCAATACCATTCATTTCCGGCATATTAATGTCCATAAAAACTATGTCGGGGTTCATATTAAGATAATTATCAATGAACTCTTTTCCGTTTGACGCTTCTCCAATAACATTAATGCCTTCAATAGCATTTAATTGGAAAATGATTCCTTTTCTGAAAATAGGATGATCGTCAACAATTATAACATTAATCATAGGTAATTATGTTGTAGTTTGGTATACAAATATAATAATAATTTATTTTAAAAAATATTTCATTATTTTCTCGCCTAACATCGATTTATTATATGGTTTGGTTAAATAATCGTTGCATCCTGCTTCAATGGCTTTTTCTCTATCTCCGGCAAGTGCAAAAGCAGTCTGAGCAATAATAATAACTTTTTTATTAAAATGTCTTATTTGCTGAGTGGCTTCATATCCATCAAGATCGGGTAATTTAATATCCATCAATATTAAGTCAATATCAGGATTCTGTTTACAATATGTTACAGCTTCATTTCCGTTTACAGCAAATAATATTTCATGACAGAAATCTTCGACAGAAATTTTATTAAAGATCATTGATGCTTCATCATCTTCAACAATTAATGCTTTTAGTTTTTTTGAATTTATTTTATTATTAATAGATGAAACAGGTTCGTGAATAATCTCTATTTCTTCTTCTGAAACTGGATTGTATGGCAAAGTAAAATAAAACTCAGAGCCCTTTTCATTACTATTACCTTCAGAATCTTTTTTAACCCATATTTTTCCACCCATCATCTCTACATAGGCTTTAGATATGGACAACCCCAAACCAGAACCTTCATATTTTCTATTTAATTGTTCGCTGCCCTGTCTGAATCTTTCAAAAATAAGTTCTTTCTGATGTAATGGAATGCCAATACCGGTATCTTTAACATAGAACTCCAAAATATTTTCCTTTTTCACATAGCCTATTTCAATAACTCCATCAGGGGTAAATTTTAAAGAATTCTTTAAAAGGTTTGTTAATATTGAATTTAATTTTTGACTATCGGTTTTTATTATTGATTCATTGTTTTGTAATGATTTTTTGTGAATTAGTTTTAGTCCCTTTGATTCTGCTTCAGGTTTAAAAAATGAATAAATATAATCAATCTGCTTATTAATGTTTGTTTCAGAAATATTTAAATCCATTAAACCTGCTTCAACTTTAGAAATGTTAATAATGTCATTAATAATATTTAGCATTCTGTTACCACTTTCTTCAATAATTTTAATATAATCCTTTTGTTTCTCGGTTTTAAGATCTGGCAATTTAAGAAGTTCTGCAAAACCTAATATTCCATTCATTGGTGTTCGAATTTCGTGGCTCATATTTGCCAAAAATGCCGATTTTAAACGATCACTTTCTTCAGCTTTTTCTTTAGCTTTAATTAAATCAAGTTGTGTTTGTTTTAAATCTGTGATATTTATATTTGCAATTAAGAAATTACTTATTATATCTTCGCTAAATTTAATAGGTGTAACATAGTTCATATAAAAAACTCCATCTTTATATTCAACTTCATAATTTGAAGTCTCTCCCTTAATTGCTTTATCGATATTGAACTTTAATTTATCATAATTATCTTTTGATAAAATTTCACTTACATGTTTATTTCTTAAATTCTTTGGATTAAAACCATATTTAATATATTCGCTTCCTCCTGTTAAAACAATATTTAAGTTATTATCTAATAATGTTGCATTTGCATTTGGAAAATTATCAATAATTAATTGTAAAACTGATTCACTTTCTTCAGCTTTTTCTTTAGCTTTTTTTAATTGGGTTTGGATGATTTTATTTTCGGTGATATCCTGACATGTACCAAAAGACATTATGGGTTTGTTGTTACTATCTTGAAAAGTAATCCATCGTTCTTCTACGTGTTTTATCTCTCCTAAAGGTGTTATTATTCTATGTTGAACACTATTATAATCTTTTGATGAAAAGGATTTTGTAAATACATCTTCAATTCGGTCGATATCATCAGGGTGAACATAGTCTAAGAAAGAAATATGTGTGTTTTTGAATTGTTCTTTATTAAGACCAAAAATTTTGTAGGTTTCGTCTGACCAAATAACATCCATAGTAATTAAGTTGGTTTCCCAACTTCCTACTTTAGCAACAGCTTGTGCCTCAATTAATTTACGCTCATTTTTTTCAGCTTTTTCTTTTGCTTTTATAAGTTCAATTTCTATTTGTTTAAGTCTGGTAATATCAACATTAAACCCATACCAGGCAATACTTCCATCAGGCAATTTTTCTGGATTGGATCTTGAATATATCCATTGTATTTCTTTTCCAGGTATTTGCACTCTGAATTCACAAGTAAAATAAGTTAAATTTTTGGCAGAAAATTCAATGTCAGCAATCACTCTTTCTGCATCTTCGGGATATATAACTTTTGCAATAGGTGTAAAATCATTTAAAACATCTTCAGGAGAACAGCCAAAAATATTTACAATACCTTCTGAAGCTACCGGTACACAATATGAGCCATCAGGTTTTCTTGTAAATTGAAAAATAAGATCGGGAACATTAGCAGAAAGTTTTCTGAATTCTATATCTTTTTCACGAAGTTTTGCTTCAATTTGCCTGCGCTCTGTTATATCGCGACATATAACAACAGATCCAGAATAGTTATCATAAATATCGTAACTAAATTTTGCATGATCTTCTCTCCATAAATACTCTCCTTTTTTATTTTTTACCCTATAGGTATAAATCAAATCGGGCAATTTTAATTTTATTGCATTATAAATTTTAGCAAAAAGTTCATCTTTATCATCTGGATGAATATTTAAGGCTATTTCTTCAGCATCTTTACCTAAAGATTCTTCGATAGTATATCCAAGTTGTTTAATATAAGAAGGAGAAACATAATTAATTTTCTGATCTGGACCAAAACCAAGAATTCCATCAAATGTATTCTCAGCTATATATCTGAATTTTTCTTCGCTTTCTTTTATTTTTTCTTCTGTATTTTTGCGATCTGTTATATCAATTGTAAAACCAGCCAGAAGATTTTTTCCATCAAATTCTATTGGAAACTTTATTGTAGTATAATAAAATCCATTCAGAAATTCGTCTTCCTGAAAAATTTCTCTTTTTTTAACAACTGACCAATCATCAGCTGTTATTTTAGAAGCAAACTCAGGTGGAAATAATTCTTCCATTGTTTTACCAATCATTTCACTTCCCGGTATTCCAATCATGTTTTTATAATTTTCACTTGCCTGTATCACTCTGCTTTCAGTTTGAGTAACTTCTTTTATAAAAGTGTAAACAGGTGAATAATGCATAAACAATGAAAACAGTTTTTCTATTTCTTTTAATTTTTTTTCTGATTCTTTGCGTTCAGTAATATCACGTGCAATAGATTGATAAACAGTTTTATTTTTATATTGGATTATATGTGTGCTAATTTCAACAGGTATTATGCTTCCATCCTTTTTAACATGTTCTACTTCAATCAAAGCATGTTTTTTCTCTTTAATCCCTTTTAGTAATGTGGGTAATAAAAATTTTGTTTTTTCAGAATTTATGTCAAAAGGAGTTAGGTTTAAAAATTCTTCTCTAGAATATCCGTATCTCTTACAAGCAATATCATTAACTTCAATAAACCGGTTTGTTTTGGTTTCATTGGTAAATTCAGAAATAAATATCGCATCATTTATACCTTCAAATAAAGCTTTGTATGTTTCTTCACTTTTGCGCACTAACTTTTCTGCATTACTTCTTGCAATAATATTGGAAATTATTTGAGCAAAAATTTGACAATACATAAATTCTTCATCTGACCATGCTCTTACATTTTTTGTTGAGGCAAAAGATATAGTACCGTAAACAATTGGATTTCCATATGAAAAAGGAATAGCAAGTGTAGCTTTATCATTATAATAAAGTAAATTATCTTTATCTACTTTAGATTCAATAGCCATGGAATTAACATCATTTACAGCTACAATCTTTCCATCAAGCAGCTGCTTTGTAAACCATGGAAATAATGAATTTGTAGTAACGTTTTCAGGAACAGGAGGTATCTCATCAAGTGTGCACAAATGAGTCATATACATTACTTCTGGTTCAGTTATTGTACCTTGCCAAAGTGCAGAGCGCTCCATTCCCAATAATTGACAGAACTTTCTTTGTGCTGAAATAATAAATGAATCAAGATTATCAACAGATATTTTCAGAAAATCATTCTGAATTTCTGAAATTAGTTTTTCAAATTTATAACGAATTTCTAATAGTTTTTCATTTTGTTTTCGATCAGTTATATCCCTGTACCATGATACAAATAATTGCACATTATTAATATTTATTATTTCAATAGAAACTAACACAGTTTTTATATTACCTGATATAGTTTTAAAATTTATTTCTCTGTTATTAATATAACCGTTATTAAGTAAATCTGTAATCAACAAATCTCTTTCATTAGGATCTTCATAAGTATCAGTTGTTTTATATTTAAAAAGTTCTTCTTTAGATTTTATTCCATGAAATTCTAAAGTAGCTGTATTGCAATCAACAAAGTCACCATTTTTATTTGAAATAGTAATAGGGTCAGAGGATTTTTCAAAAAACAATCTGAATTTTTCTTCGCTTTGTATTAATTTCTTTTCTGACAATTTACGCTCTGTAATATCAACAAAAGATGCCACTATTTTATTTTTATTTTCTATCATTGAAACAGACATTAACGAATGCCTTATTTCTCCATCCTTACGATAAAAAGTAAATTCATATTTATCTGGGGCAGCTTTTGGATTTATTAATCTGATTCTATTGTACTCTTTTAATCGTTCAAGATCTTCCGGTGGAATTTGTTTAGTCCAACTTAAACCTATTACTTCGTCTCTTGTATATCCACTGATTTTTAGATATTCATCATTAACCATTGAAATAGTGGTATCAGTTTCAATAATTGCAATAGCAGATGAACTGCTTTCAAATATTGCTCGAAAATTTTCTTCACTATGTTTTAATAATACCAAAGATTGTTGCTTTTCTGTAACATCTAACATACTAATAACAAGGTTAAGCTTACCATTGCTATCTTTAAAATGCGACATATGTTTTTCACAAAGGCGTTTCTCACCATCAGCACGAATAAAATAAAATTCATAATGGTGTTCATATTCTTCACCTTTAACAAATTTCATAAAATTTGAGACAACAAACTCTAATGATTCAGGAGCTATAAAAGCGGTAAATGAATCGGCAGCATAAATCATTTCAATTGTAAACATTCCCATTTTAGCCATTGCCTGATTAGCCCAGACAATTTTCCCTACTTCATTTATTATACAAATTGAATTAAAAGAATATTCTGAAACAGCACGAAATTTTTCTTCACTTTCTAAAAGTTTTCTTTCTGCTAATTTGCGCTCTGTTATATCAGTTGCGAGAACCTGAATTCCAATAATTTTCCCATCACCATCTTTAATTTTTGTATGATTTGACAAAAACCAAAAATTTCCTGTATCTGTTTCAACATAATCTTCATATTCTAAACTTGACTTAGATTCTGAGGCTGCTTTAATACGCTGAAGGTATATTAAACCGGCTTCATTACCAAAAACTTCAATTAACGATTTCCCTATATAATCTTCTTCCTTTCCACCTAAGTTTTGAATTGCTTTTTGGTTGAAAAAAAGTATTTTTCCATCTAAAGCATATACCCCTACACCAATTCCTGAGTTATTAATAAGTATACGATACTTTTCTTCACTTTCTTTCAGTTTCTTTTCAATAATTATGCGCTCTGTTATATCTGTTGTTTTTCCGTTTATTTTTAAAAGATTATAGTTTTTATCCCGAAGAAACACCATAGAAATAATGGCAAATCCATGTGTTTTATCCTTTTTTATATATTCAATTTCTAATTCTGCAAAATTTCTTAGTTTATCATATTCTTTTTTATGAAAATGCATCATTCCAATACTAAATTCATCTCTTATTAATTTAGCAGATTCAGGTGTTACAAAATCGTCAAGTGTTTGTTTTAGATGCTCTTCCTGAGTATAACCCAAAAATTTAAATACAGAAGTAGAAACATAATCCAGATTAAAATCTGGTGTCATTGTCCATAAAATATCATTAGTGTTTTCAACTATAAACTGATATTTTGCATTACTCTCCTGCAATTCATACTCAATATGTTTGCGATATGTTATATCTTTATCTGCTCCTCTATAGCCAATAAGATTTTGCTCAGTATCAAAAATTGGAAAACCATTGGTTAATAAACATACCCTATGCCCATCTTTATGCAAATTCCAATTTTCTAAATCAACAATATTACTTTTTGCTTCAATTATCTTTTTAAAAATGATACTTACCTTTTCACTTTCTTCATTAGACATGAAATCAAATGGAGATTTACCAATCATTTCGGCAGAAGTGTATCCCAAAATTTTTTCAACTCTTTCAGAACAATAACAATATTTACCGTTTTTATCAATTTCCCAAATCCAGTCTGAAGTACTTTGAATTATTGAATTGTTTCGTGCTTCACTTTCTTTTAAAATCTTAGATGTTTCAATTTCTTTAAGGTTTTTTAATCCTATTCCTGCAATAACTTCAATAAAACCTTTAATAAAATCTAAATAAAGTGTAAGTTTTTCTTTTGTCCATATAGGAACTTTATTTACTGCTTCAATATATTCCTTTTCATTAAATCCGTATTTCTTTGCCTGTTGTTTAAAAAATTCTATGTCTGGTTTCTCAAGAAAAAACTGTCCTGTAAAAAAATTCCCTAAATGCATTCCATCAATAATAATCGGTGTAGCATTATCAATTAATCCATGAGGACAGTTATAACTTACAGCAGGGTTTGCTTCCTTAATATGTTCTATAATGTACTGGTCACTCTTAATACATTCTTTTTCACATTGTAGATTTGTTCTGTGAAATTTTGTGCATACATCCTGCCATGCAACAGCCGTAAGAACTTTTCCATTATTATCAATAATTGCTGAAGGAAAAGAATATATTTTATTAAGTTTATCTTGCAATTCCTGAAGTAATGGAATGTCAATTAAATCTTCTAAACTATAGTTCATATGTTTGTTTTTACCTGCAAATTAGACAAATATAAATTTTCTTAAATGTACTGCAAATCATAATAGTATACAGCATATACAAAAATATAGTTATTTTTATATAAATATCCTTATACATAGGTGTTTTTTAGCAGAATATTGTTTCTTGTAAATTTTAAAAAAAAGAAAAGAGCTATAAAATTTACTCATAACATCTTTTTTTAAATGATATGAGAAAATTTAAGTGAAATATGTTAATCAAAATTTTGTATTTCAACTTTAGGCACTTTAAGTATTATAGATACATATAACTTCTTTTTGCAAATAATTGAAAAAAACACGCACTTAATAAATGAAGTACTTCGTCTTATAAAAGTGCAAAGAGTTTAAAATTTTATGCATACAAATTTGTATCATAAAATTAAACCCCTAATGAATTACGCCAAAATAAATAATTTCTTATTCTATAAAATATTTTTTTGGCGTATTCCATGTGACATATTTAATAAAAATAAAAAACAACCACATGAAAACAAAAAAGTATTTATTAATTACAGCTGTCGTAGTGATAGCAATGGTTTTGATTTATTCAACAATAAGCTCGAGACCACAAATTATTAAAACAAATCCTGCTTTTGTAAAATACATTTCGGCATTCACTTCCGGAATGATATCGCGTAAAAGCACTATCAGAATTGAACTGGCGAGAAGTATTAACGAAAAAAATATTATTGCACAGACAACCGATTCGGTAGCTCAGACAACTATTCCGGAAACAACAAATGGTGTTGAAACAGTATCTGCGTTAACATTACCCGATTCAAGTTTATTAGACGATATTTTTAATTTTGAACCAAATATTAAAGGTCATGCCATTTGGATATCTGATAGAATTATTGAATTTATTCCAGATGAAGAGTTGCCTTCAAACCAGTTTTTTAATGCAGAGTTTAATTTAAAACAGATAATTGATGTAGAATGTGATTTCGAGACTTTCAATTTTCAATTTTCTATTTATCCTCAAAGTTTAAGTGTAGTGATTGATGGTCTGCGTAGTTATAATGATTATAATATTGAATGGCAGAAACTCACCGGAAGTATTAAAACATCAGATTTTGCAGATACTGCAACAATTAAAAAAGTATTAAAAGTTACACAAAACGGTAAAGAAATTCCTGTAATTATAAATCCCAGTTATTATGATAATACATTTTATTTCTATGTAGATAGTATTGAGCGTAAAAATAAACCTGGAAGAATTGTTGTTACATGGGATGGTGAAAGTATAAACAGTAACACAAGCGGTAGCAGGGAAATTGAGGTTAAAGCATTAGGCGATTTTTCTGTAACAAATTCCAAAGTAGTAGATGATGGCGACCAATATATTGAATTAACTTTTAGCGATCCTCTTGATTATAATCAGAATTTAAAAGGGATTGTTACTTTACAAGGAATTGAAAATTTAACTTATGCAATTGAGAATAATGTGGTGAAAATATTCTTGCCTAATCGTATTCAGGGCGAAAAAATGATTTCAATAACAAATGGCATTAAAAACTTTAAAGGTTATAAAATGAATATTGCTTATAGCGAAAAACTTTATTTTGAAGAACCTAACCCAATGGTAAGAATAAAAGGGAAAGGCAGTATTTTACCTAATTCCAACGGATTAATATTTCCTTTTGAAGCTATATATTTAAAAGCTGTTGATGTTAGAATTATTAAAATTTATGCAAATAATGTACATCAGTTTTTACAGGTAAATGATTTAGATGGACAATCACAGCTAACCAGAGTTGGAAAACAAATTATAGAGAAAAAAATTGACCTCGGAAAAGACAAAAAAATAAACCTTAAACAATGGAACACGTTTGTTATTGATTTAGGTAAACTGATTTCTCCTGATCCCGGTGCTATTTATCGTGTAAGCATTAAGTTCACTAAGAAATACGCTTTATGCGATTGCCCTGCAGAAGAAAATGAAGAGAATGAAAATGCCGAGATAACAGAGAGTCTTGAAGATAAAAACTGGAACGAAAACGGCTGGGATTACTGGGGTTTTGATGACGGTTACGATTCATGGGATTATTATTACGATGACAATGCTTCCCCCTGTGATAACGGCTATTACTATGGAAAAGCAGTTAGCAGAAATATTTTAGCATCAGATTTAGGTTTAATTTACAAACTTGATGAAAATAAAACTTCCCATGCTTTTGTAAATAATATGATTACAACACAACCTGTAGCAGGTGCTACAATTGAATATTA
Organism: Bacteroidia bacterium; assembly: GCA_016218155.1. Taxonomy (NCBI): domain Bacteria; kingdom Pseudomonadati; phylum Bacteroidota; class Bacteroidia; species Bacteroidia bacterium. Next base: position 26,069 of record JACREQ010000069.1, on the reverse strand, counting down.
TGATTACACCAAACAATTGATTGCATCAGGTATAACAAATGGTAATGGAATACTTGATTTAAAATTAAACCGCAAACCTTTTTTAATGGTTGCAAAATACGGGAAACAACGTGGATATTTAAAATTACTTGATGGATATGCAAATTCGTTAAGTAAATTTGATATCGAGGGGGAAGTTGTTCAGAAAGGAGTAAAAGGCTTTATTTATGGCGAACGTGGCGTATGGCGTCCGGGAGATTCACTTTATATAAATTTCATTTTAGAGGACAAAGAAAAACGTTTACCGGCTAATCATCCTGTAAAATTTGAGTTGCAAGACCCAGAAGGAACGGTAATTTGTCAGACTACAAAAACAAAAAACTTAAATGGATTATATGATTTTAGAACAGCAACAAGTCCGGATGCTAATACAGGTAACTATTTAGCATATGTTACAGTTGGGAACAGAGTTTTTAACAAAGTTCTGAAGATTGAAACAGTAAAACCAAACCGCTTAAAAATTTATCTCGATTTTGACAAAGAAAAAAACAATGATACTACAGCAAAATTATCAGTAAAATGGCTGCATGGAGCAATTGCAAAGAATTTAAATGCAATGATTTCTGTGAGTGTTTCTCAAACTAAAACATCTTTTGATAAATATACCGCTTACGAATTTGATTCACCAATAAGAAAATTCAGTTCTAATACAGAAGCCATTTTTGATGGAAAACTTAATGAAAAAGGTGAAGCTACAATTAAAACAAAACTTAATATAGGTCAGGTAGCTCCGGGAATGTTAAGAACAACATACACAACCAAAGTATTTGAAGAAGGTGGCGATTTCAGTATTGACAGATACAGTACTACTTATTCTCCTTATAAAAATTACGTTGGTCTTTATACACCAGTAGCAAAAAATTATGACAACACTCTAGAAGTTGGAAATAAATACAAGTTTGAAGTTGTTACAGTTGACAATAAAGGAAATCTTGTAAATACAGGAAAACTACAGGTAAAAGTTTATAAAATACAATGGCGCTGGTGGTATGAAAAAGACGAAGAAGATTTGGCTCAATATATTTCGCGTGCAGGAACAATTGTAATAAAAGACACATTAATAAAATTAACCGATGGAAAAGGTGCATTCAAATTCGGAATAAATTATCCTGAATATGGTCGTTACCTAATTACAGTAACAGATTTAACAGGTGGTCATCAGACCGGAAAATTAATCTACATTGACTGGCCTTACTGGAGCAGAGCAAACAGAAGCACTAATGAAAATGCTAACATGTTAAACTTCGCTTGTGATAAAGAAAACTACACAACAGGTCAGAATATTAAATTGTCTATCCCCTCTCCTGCCAATGGTATGGCTTTAGTAAGTGTTGAGACAGGAACCAAAGTGGTTAAAAAATTCTGGATTCCAACAAAGAAAGGTGAAACTATTTATGAATTTCCTGCAACACCTGAAATGGCACCAAATGCATATTTACATGTCACGTTGTTACAACCACATGCAAATACAATAAATGATCTTCCTATAAGAATGTATGGCGTTGTTCCTATAATTGTGGATGACCCACTCACCCATTTAAATCCTGAAATAAAAATGCCCGATGTTATTAAACCTGAAACAAGCACAACTATCAGAATTAAAGAAAAGAACGGCAGGAAAATGACTTACACCTTAGCAATAGTTGATGATGGATTATTAGACTTAACGCGATTTAGCACACCACAACCATGGACAACATTTAATGCACGTGAAGCTCTTGGAGTAAAAACATGGGATATGTACGATTTTGTAATTGGAGCTTATGCAGGAAAATTGGACAAATTGTTAAGTATTGGTGGCGATGGCGATGGATTAAATGGAAAAGGATTAAAAGCAAACAGATTTAAACCAATGGTAACATTTATTGGTCCGTTTACTTTAAATGCAGGACAGGAAAAATCGCACAAAATTCAAATTCCTAATTATGTAGGCTCTGTTCGTGTAATGGTTGTTGCAGAAAATAATGGCACATATGGAAATGCAGAAAAAACTGTAGCAGTAAGAAAACCACTAATGGTTCTGGCAACTCTTCCAAGAGTTTTAGGACCGGGAGAAACAGTTGCTTTACCTGTAAATATTTTTGCAATGGAAAAGCATGTAAAAGATGTTAAAATAGATGTAGAAGTAAACGAAATGTTCACTATTGAGGGCAGTAAACAACAAATAATGCACTTTAATGAGATTGGCGATGATGTTATAAATTTTAAATTAAACACTGTGCAGAAAGTAGGAATTGCCAGAGTAAAAATAACTGCAACAAGTGGAAAAGAAAAAGCATATCAGGAAATTGAAATTGATATCCGCACTCCAAATCCAAAAGTAGTTGATGGTTTTGATATGGTTTTAGAACCGGGTAAAGAATGGAATACAGATATTAATTTCAAAGGTATTGAAGGTACAAATAAAGCAACCATTGAACTATCAAGCATTCCTGCTATGAGTTTGGAAAAAAGACTTGATTATTTAATTCAATATCCTCACGGATGCATTGAACAAACCACTTCTTCAGTATTTCCTCAGTTATTTGTTAGCAATTTAATAGAATTAACAGATAAACGTAAAGATCAAATTTCTTTTAACATTAAAGCTGCATTAAAAAGGTTACAATTATTTCAGACTGCAAATGGCGGATTCTCATATTGGCCAGGCGAAGGAACAGATAGCGAATGGGGAACAAATTATGCAGGGCATTTTGTTATTGAAGCAGAGAAGCAAGGTTACAATCTACCCATAAATATGAAAGCAAAATGGGTAAAATATCAGCAGGAAAAAGCTCGCAACTGGTCAAATGTAACTCCTGCATACAGTGGACCTCATGGCGGTGAAACAAACGAAAACATGCAGGCATACAGATTATTTGTTTTGGCAATGGCTAATACTCCTGAGCTTGGTGCTATGAACAGATTACTTGAAGAAAAGAAACTTTCTGCTTCTGCAAAATGGAGGTTGGCTGCAGCATATAAAATTATTGGACAAAAAGAAGTTGCATTAAAATTAATTGAAGGATTACCAACAACTGTTGTAGCCTACAAAGAATTATCATATAGCTATGGTTCAGACATAAGAGATAAAGCTATGATTCTTGAATCACTAAGTTTATTGCAGGAAAAGACAAAAGCATGGCCTGTTGCAAAAGAGATAGCTGCTTCGCTTAGTTCACAGTTATGGATGAACACTCAGGAAACTGCATATTGTTTATTAGCTATGTGTGAATATACAGGTGCTAAAAATAACTGTGAAATTAATTTTTCATATTCGCTCAATGGCTCAGCAAATAACGATAAGAACACAAAAAAAACAATATACCAGATTAAGTATAACGAAAAAGATTTTGCAAAATCAGCAAACTTCACTGTAAAAAACAATGGTCAAACAACTCTTTTTGCAAAACTTATTGTTGAAGGTACTCCATTAATTGGTGATAAAACAGCTGCTGCAAAAGATTTAAAAATGGAAGTAAAATATCAGGACATGAGTGGAAATTTGATTCAACTGGATAAAATAGTTCAGGGAACTGATTTTGTAGCTGTTGTTACAATAACAAATCCGGGAACAAAAGGTTACCTGCAGGAAATGGTATTAAATCAGATTTTCCCATCCGGCTGGGAAATCCATAATACACGAATGGATGAAACTGGGGCAACAAATCCTGCACGTTACCAAGACATAAGAGATGACAGAGTTTACAGCTATTACAATTTAAACCAGAACGCAACTAAAACATTCGAGATACAATTAAATGCAACTTACCTGGGTAGGTTCTATTTGCCTACAGTTTATAGCGAAGCAATGTATGACAACACAATTAATGCACGTATTCCTGGCAGATGGGTTGAAGTTGTGAAAGAAGAAATAACTGCAAAAAAATAATTATTCATGGGGGTTAATTGTTTTCCGGGTGCCTTTGGTACCCGGTTTTTTTTTATATTTGGCGCAAGCATTTGCTTGTGCCTTTCCTAAAAAACAATTAATCTAATCGATAATTATAATATCCAATAATCCCTTCATTCCAGCATAATCTCTTGCACTGCTATATAAATAATCTTCAGGCTTATCTACGAACCCAGCTTTAACAGGATTATTATGAATATAACCAAGTTTTTGATCAATTAAAAAATTACTATCTAAAATTATTGGATGATTATGTTGTTGCCAGAATTGAAAACCCTTATTGTTATTATTATAACTACCTGCTTTTTTCATCATATCTAAAATCCATTTTTTTCGGCTTTCGTTCTGATTTTCCTCGATTGACTTCTTTAACATACTTGATGTATGTCTTTTCATATCCCGCATTATATTTTGTACTTCGTCTTGCTTACTTGAAATAATCATGTGAACATGATTAGTCATTATACACCATGAATAAATTTCAAGCCCTTTATTTTTCTTACAATATTCCCAACTATTTAACAATATATCTTTATATGAGTTTCTAGTAAAAACATCTATCCATTCAATAACTGTAAAAGTCACAAAATACAATTCGTTTTTATCACCAAACTTATACTTTCTGCTCATATAATTTTAAAAATTCTACAATACAAATTTAAAACAAAATACAATGTAGGCACAAGCAGATGCTTGCGCCAGAAAACGTATTTTGCTTTTCACAACTCCTCCAGCATCTTCATCACCTCAGGTCGTTTTCTTGTAGAAACTGGCACATTGCTGCCATCAGTCATTAACAAATAACCACCATCAGTTTTGATAAATTCTTTTATAAATTTTGTATTTATCAAATGTGATTGATGTACGCGATAAAATCCCTGATCGTTTAACAAATCTTCAAAATCTTTTAAAGTCTTTGTAACAAGAAGCTTTTTTCCATTATTAAAATAAAACTCAGTGTAATTAACATTACTCTCGCAACGAATTATATCATTAATATTAACAATATGTATCTTATCCTGAGTATGCAAAGCCAGGCGTTCATGAGGCTTATAATTATTCTTTAAAGATTCATTTAGTAATTTATATTTTTCATTTTCATTTAACTTCTGATTTCTGAATTTATCCAATGCTGCAATCAATTCATCAGGATCAACAGGTTTTAACAAATAATCTATTGCCGCATATCTGAAAGCTTTTATTGCATGAGCATCAGAAGCAGTAATAAAAATGATTTTAAATGGAATATCTTTTAAAATATCCAACAAATCAAAACCACTGCCATCCTGCATTTGAATATCCAGAAACAAAACATCAGGACAAGTTGTTTTTAACAATTTTGCTCCCTCTACTACTCCATTTGCTTCACCAATAACAATTACATCTGAAGCATAAACCTGTAAATCTTTTTTTAAAGTAATTCGGGCTTGCTCTATATCATCGATTATTATTGCTTTTATCATATCTTCAAATTTAATTAAACTACCGGTAATCTTAAAATTACTTTTGTACCACTCGCATTGCCTTGCTCATCATACAAATCTAATATCTCAAGTGATAAAATATTTTCATCAAGTTTTAATAAATCCAATCTTTCCTGTGTAACAATTAGTGCAGTTGATTTATGGTAAGTTTCTTTACTGAATTTATTCAACTCCTCAGACTTCATTCTACCAATACCATTATCAATAACAGAGCACTCTAAAACATTATTTATTTCTTTAAATTCAACTTCAATTATACCCCTTTTAACCTCTCCTGTTTGAGGATCAATTGTATTATCCATATGTTTCAGACCATGCTTAATTGCATTCTCTATAAAAGGTTGTAATAACATTGGAGGTATCTTAACAAAATCAATTTCAATTTTTGTGTCAACAATAATTTTATAATCAAACCTATCGCCATTACAGAATTTCTCAATAAGCAAATAATTTTCCAAAGTACTTACTTCATCTTCAAGGCTTATAGTTGCATTACGTGAATTATCCAATATCTGACGCATCAATCTAGAAAACTTAGCTAAATAATAACGTGCAACTTGCTCGTTATCGTTTCCAATTTGCGATTGAATAGAATTTAACGCGTTAAAAATAAAATGAGGATTCATTTGCAACCGCAAGGCTTTTTGCTCAAGTTCCACTACTTCTTTCTCTAGTTGAAGTTTCTTCTGTTCTTCGTTGGCTTTTGCAGTAATTCGTTGTTCTCTCCATTTAAAAACATAAAATACAATTCCAAAAACAATAATCACAATAAATGCTATAAACCACCAACGCAACCATATTGGTGCTGAGATTTTAAAATGCAATTTAACCGGTTCTTTATTCCAAACACCATCCTCGTTACAAGCCTTCACTAAAAATGTGTAATCGCCTGCACCAAGGTTTGAATATAAAATACTATGATTTTTAGAAACAGGTGACCATTCCTCATCAAATCCCTCTAGCTTCCATTGGTATTTTACTGCATCAGGATTACTAAAATTTATTGCCGAAAAATCAAATGTTAAATGGTTTTGATCATAAGGCAAATCAATAGAAGAGATTGTATTCCAGTCACCAACAAATTCTTTATATGCGGTTTTGGAAATTGGAATATAAAACAATTTAACATCATTAATATTTGTTATAGGTTCATTATTATTTCTTACCAGATTTGCTGGATTATATTTTGACAAACCATTGATAGTACCAAACCATATTGTTCCATCTTTATCTTTAAAAACAGAATTCAAACAAGTTTCAACACCAGTAAAACCTTCTCCTTTACTATAATGTTTTATGTCTGTAGGATTTCTTCCTTTGTCTAATGTTATATAATCCAATCCTGTTTCTGTTCCAACAAACAAATTATTCTGATTATCGGAAGTCAGTAAATAAATATTTGAAGATGTTAATCCTTTATTATAATCATAACAATTTATTTTAAAATCTCCCTGATATAAAGGAAAACTTGCAATTCCGTATCCTGCAGTTCCTATCCACAAATAACCACTTTCATCTTCGGTTAAGCAACGAATTGTATTTGAAATAAGCCCGTCTTTTTTACTGAAAAATCTCTTCTGAACTTTATTATTTACAATAATACCAATTCCGTTATTTTCGGTCCCATACCATAACCTTCCCTGTTTATCATAATGCAGGCAGGTAATACGGTTATGAAGCAAGCCATCTGAAGTAGTAAAATTCTGCAATTTGTTTTTTCCTGCATTTATATTTAGCTTAAATAAGCCTGTTCCGGCAGTGGCAATCCACAAATTACCATTTCTATCTTTAACTATTGCACGAATATATTTAGATGTTAATCCGGCTACAGGCTTAAAATCAATCCCATTATATTCAAATACTCCTTGTCCGTCTGTTCCAAAATATAATATTCCATTATTATCCTCATTTATAGCTTTTACTTTAACTTCAGAAAATCCATTTACTGTATTATAGCTATAAAAACCAGAGCTGTCTGAAACACTTAATCCCTTGTCTGACGTTCCTATCCATAAACGATTTTCACTATCACGAAAAATGCTGTAAATAAAATTTCCAGCTAATCCTGACGATTTATCGTAATTTGTAAATTGTTTTCCAAAATAATTACAAACACCTCCACCTGATGAGCCAAACCAGTAATTCTCGCTCCTGTCCTGAATAATACACTGAATATGATTATTGCTTAACCCCTCATTTTCGGTTAACCAGCTAAAAGATTTTGAGCTTGTATTATATTCCGCAACACCGTGCGATAAAGTTGCAAACCACACATTGTTATGAGTATCAAAATAAATATCCAAAACAGTCTTACGATATAATTCAAGATTGTAATCTATTCTGAAAAACTTTTTACCATCGTAAACATAAGCTCCATCACCATAGGTTCCAATCCAGATATTTCCACTTTTATCCTGCTTAATGCTTGTAATAGAATTTTTAATTAAACCCTGAGACTTATCAAAACTTACAAGACTATATTTTGAATCTTTTTCTATTATTTTAAATAAGCCTTCTCCATTCCCATACCATATTGCTCCACTTTTATCAACAAGAATAGAGTTTATTACTGTTCTTTTTACATTTATCAAATCGGTTATATTAATAAATTTGTCGTTATCGAGTAACAATACCCCCGTATTTGTTGCAAGCCATTTTCTGCCTTTAATATCAATATCTAAATCCTGTATCCAAACCTGTGCAGAATCATTAAAAGGCTGATAATTCTTAAATGATATTCCATTATATTTTGAAAGTCCGTTATTTGTTCCAATCCATAAATTATGCTCTTTATCTTCTTTAATGCAGAAAATATAATTATTTATTAATCCATCATTTACAGAATACGTTTTAAAATTAACACCATCATATTTTGATAAACCGCCACCACGTGTTCCCATCCACAAATAGCCTCTGCTATCCTGTAATAAGCTATACACCTGCGACTGAGCAACACCATCTTTTACAGAGTAATTATGAAAATTATACTGCTGTGAAAACCCAGTAAAGGATATCAGCAATATCAGGAATAATATAAAAGTCGTTTTCTTCAAAGTAGAATAAAAAAATAGGTTTTCACGCATAATCAAAATTAAAAAACTTTTCCCATTAAAATAGCAGCGAATAATAAAATACCCAAAATAAGCTAAGATTAGCTTATAATTTTGATGAGATTTTACCCCCAATGCCATGAAAAAATTAAAAATTCAATGGAGATTAATAAAAAAATGGAGCATCAGATTATTAATCTTATTTTTATTGATATTCCTTATTTGGTATGCTCAATGCCTACCTGAAAAACTTTTTAACGATAGCACATCAACTGTGCTTTTAGATAGAAACGGAGTTTTATTGGGTGCTAAAATAGCCTCTGACGGGCAGTGGCGATTTAGTCCTGCCGATAGCGTACCTAATAAATTTAAAATATGTTTAATTGAATTTGAGGACAGAACATTTTATAGTCATTATGGAATAAGCATAAATGGAATTGGAAGAGCTTTTATTCAAAATTTTAAACATAAAAAAGTTGTAAGCGGCGGAAGTACCTTAACAATGCAGTTAGCCAGAATAATGAGAAAAAATCCACCCCGTACTTACTATGAAAAAATTCTGGAAATGATTCTAGCAACCAGAATGGAAATAAGATACAGTAAAAAAGAAATTTTAATATATTATGCTTCCCACGCACCATTTGGGAATAATGTTGTGGGACTAGAGGCAGCTTCGTGGAGATATTATGGAAAAAGTTCAAATTCATTAAGCTGGGCAGAGAGTGCAACTTTAGCTGTTTTACCAAACGCGCCAGGATTAATTTATCCGGGAAAAAATCATGACAGGCTTTTAAATAAACGAAACAGATTATTAAAAAGATTATACAATAGAAAAAAAATAGATTTAACAACTTACCAATTAGCCTTAACAGAGCCATTACCAGATAAACCATTAAAGCTGCCACAGTCAGCTCCACACTTATTGGAAAAATTAATAAAAAACGGATATGCAGGAAAAACTATAAAAAGCACAATTGATAACAACATTCAAATAAAGGCAATTCAGCAATTACAAGCTCATAACGACTTATTAAAAGAAAATAAAATTTACAATGGTGCTGTAATAATCAGTTCTGTTAGAACAGGAGAAATTCTGGCTTATGTTGGTAATACTAAAAATTCAGATATTGAAAACAGCAGTGATGTGGATTGTATAGTTGCACCAAGAAGTACAGGAAGCATATTAAAACCCTTACTTTATGAAAAATGCCTTGAGGATGGTATTATTACACCAACAATGCTGTTACCAGATATTCCGTCACATTATGGAAGTTTTTCGCCAAAAAATTTTTCACAACAATATGATGGTGCAGTACCAGCAAACTCTGCATTGTCAAGAAGCTTAAATATACCAATGGTAAATTTATTAAATCAGTATGGACTTGAAAAATTCTATCTCGATTTAAAAAACTTTGGTTTAACAACGCTCAATAAACCAGCCAGACATTATGGCTTATCTTTGATTCTCGGAGGCGCAGAAGCAAAGCTTTACGATTTAAATAAAATATATACACAAATGGCTCAGGAGTTAAAATATAACAAAATAAAACCATTAAAATATATTTTAGAATCGTCAAAAACAGAAAAGCAAGAATGTAATTATTCTTATAAAAAAAATAATGCAGCATCCATTTACAGTACATTTGAAGCAATGGTAGAAGTTAACAGACCCGATGATGATGGAAACTGGAGAGCATTTACATCTGCACAAAAAATTGCATGGAAAACAGGAACCAGCTTTGGTTTTCGCGATGCATGGGCTACAGGTATTACACCTGACTACGTAGTTTCTGTCTGGATTGGCAATGCTGATGGCGAAGGAAGACCTGGTTTAACAGGAATAAAAGCCGCTGCTCCATTGTTATTTGATTTGTTTTCACAATTACCAAAATCAGAAAGCTGGTTTATTGAACCTCGTTCGGAACAATGTGAAATAACTATTTGTAGTGAAAGTGGCTACCGTGCATCTGATTTATGCGAAAAAAAAGAAACTAAACAAATGCCAAAAACATGCTTAAATACAACAGCTTGCCCATATCATCAAATAGTGCATCTTACTAAAAACGGTAAATACAGAGTTGACAGCGATTGTGAATCCATTTATAACATGAAAAATATTGCATGGTTTATTCTACCTCCATTAATCGAGAAATACTACAAAACAAATCACCCTAATTATAAAGCATTACCTGAATTTAAACCAGAGTGCCTTGCAAAAATTTCTGACAAGGCAATTGCAATATTATATCCAAAACCAAATAGTAAAATATATGTCCCGGTTGAGATTGATGGCACAATGGGTCGTACAGTTTTTGAAGCAACTCACAGAAATAACAACACTAAAATATACTGGCATATGGATGAAGAGTATATTGGTGAAACAAAAGAAATTCATCAAATATCCTTAAATCCTTCAGCAGGTAAACATAGGCTTATGCTTATTGATGAAAATGGAATTTCTGTTAAAATTAAATTTGAGGTGTTAGGAAAAGTTAATTATTGATATTTAGTTTTTCATACTCACTCTATTTATTATACGTATTGTAAATATTTTTTTCTTTTCTATAATTGCAATTTTCATTTCATATTTTTTTACCAACCAGTTACTAATAAATTCCTAGCTGCTTTCTCACTGCATTTTTGATATTTAGAATAAGCTAAAGCAGCTTTAGTTCTAATGCTTTCTCTTGACTCATTATTAATGTAAGCAGTTAATGCATCATGCAATGTATATGCTTCAGGACACATTAAACCAGTAGTCCAAACTAATGGATTTGCCTTAGCTTCTTTTAAATGATTTGCAAAATAGCTTTTACTTATACATGCAAGTATTATACAATCACGTTGTTTACCATCACTATTTTCAAATGTTTTGTCAAGCTGAAAATCCATTAATCCATCATGTCCTATATATGAAACTAGTTTTGAATTACCATATATACCTATAATAATATTTTTTATAATTAATGTATCTTTTGTTTGGCCAGAACAACTATAAAAAAAGTCTTCAGTACAGGTTTTAATATATTGTCCATCATATGCATCGGCAACTAAATAAATATTCTTTGTGACATTTTTAAAAACCAATCTTTCCAGAATTAAAGTATCCACTTTATATTTTCTAATAAGTTTCCACTCTTTACTGTTTTTAAAAAAAGATCTGATTCCATACCCACAACCCCAATATAAATTATTATTAAGATCCTTGCCATTTCCTATTTTCTCGGGCACAGGTACTATACCCTGATATTTATTATCACATAATGCAACAAACACATGAATAGTTTTTGTTGTCGTATCAAATTGACTTACATTCTTATGTATAGGAACATTAATAATGTTTTCCTCCATTTGTTTATTTACAAAATTTGGAGTTTGCGAATTACAACCAACGCAATTAATAATAGTAAAGGCAAATAGAAATAGTTTTTTCATAACTATCTAGTATTATGGTAAAATAATTATTTTAGTTTTTAATTGAACTATATCGTAGAATTTTTCCAAATCAGAATTGTGCATACTAATACAACCCCATGTAAGGTTTTGATTACCATCTGCTATCCAGTCTCCAAACCAGCCATGTATAACAATTCCACCACCTAAAAATGTACTTTGTGGTGGTGCAATTTGTTTTTTATTTGCAGATGTTATTTTATCTCTTATTTCTTTTGTTATATTTCCATTGCTATAAGCTTTTTCAGCATCAAATGTATTTGGATAACTAATTCGTAACAACTCATTTCCAAGATACTCTGAAAAGTCACCATAAAACGGACCTTTCTGTTTTCCAAAAATAAAATACTCACCTTCGGGCATTTTTAAATCACCTTCTTTCTCCTTTGGTCCATTTGGATTTTGGCTTAGGGCAATTACATATTCATTTTTAAGTTCACCTTTTTCGTAATAAAATAGTTTGTATTTATTTTTTACTGCAACTATAATTCTATCTTCTTTATATGGACAAGTTAATACTCTGTGTGAATTGATAAATTCATCAGGAGCTTCGTAGTATTCTTTTACCCATTCTGTATTTTTTGAATTTGAACCAGGCCAGAAAGTAGTTTCATAATCTTTCATTTTATCTTTTCTGATTTCGAGATGAAGATGTGCCGGATAACTCCCCCCTCCAGTTCCTATGGTTCCTATTTTTGTCCGTTTTTTAACCACATCACCTTTAGAAACAAAAATTTCCTCCAGATGTGCATAAAGTGAAAAACAACTTATAATTTTTCCGTTTTCGAGATAATAATGCTTAATTAAAACAACATTACCCCATGGAGAACCAAAGTTCTCAGAATCTATAACAACACCTTTACCAATAGTATACACAGGTTGTCCCTGATCTGTGTTACCACCTCCGGTTCCATTTAAATCAATTCCGGGATGAACTCCTAAACTATAGTTTTCGGCAAATTTTGTAGCTATATACCATGAATCGTAAACTTTTCCATCAGCTATGGATGTATACTTTCCTTTACCATCAACATTTCCAACAGGAAAATCAAAACCATCCGCAATTAAAGTATCCAAGATATTATCAACAGTGGATAATTCTGGCACATTATCATTAATTAAATTCTTTATGGCATTTGACTTACCGGGTTCATTAAAACCACAAGATATAAATATAACAACAAGTACAATATCATACAGATATGACTTCATATTAATATTTAATTTCATTATTGTTTCTAAATTTATTAAAAAATGAATTAATATTTGATTCATAAACAAAGTACAAGAGTAATGCGAAAATCAAAAATGGAACTACAACACAAATAATTACAGATGCTACAATATAATTCCATCCAATTATTTCAAACCACTGTAAAAACCTTACAGATTTATCAAATAAATCATTTGAAAAAAGACTGAAATCTTTAACAAATATCAAAAATAAAATAACAGCAATACTAAACCCTATTTTTAAGAAATGATTTTTTAAAAGCTTATCAAATAAAGATAAATAAACAAAAGGTACAACAATATAATAAACAATAATATTTATTTCTTTATAACTTAATCCGGTAATTTTTGACATACCCTCAAGAATACTATAAACAAAGGCAAATATATCATTCATTACTTACATAATTAATACATTCAAAATACTTATTTTATATTTCTATCAAATAATACATCTGCTATCTTAATTACTTCTTTATTCTGAGTCAACCTAAGTGTTACAGTTTCTTTCTTCTGAGTTTTATTCATATAATGCGTGTACACCTCCAATTGAATTGTTGTAGGGCCTGTTATTGTCTGAGTTCTGGTGCCATAATAATTTGCCTGAACAAGATATTTTCCATTTAAAGCATTTTTAATCTGAAATTCCTCAGGTCCGTATCCACCTGTAAAATCTTTGGAAATAGTGCCACCTGTTCTGGTTAAGTTATAAGAATAATAACATTTCTCATTTCTTGGATCTGTAACCCATAAATCAATATCACAATTATCGGAATCCCAATTAAGAACAACTCTAATATCAACAGGCATTTCAGCTAATAGCCTTTTATCTATTTTATCAGTATTAAGTAAAATGTTTTTATTAGCTGCTTCATTAATAATTGCATTTATTTCATTTGCCACGATAACTCCTACTTCAGGGAAACGGGTATTCCATTCTGTTATTACAACATTATACAAAGTATCAATTGCACGTTGATATTGTCCATCTTGTGCATATACTAATCCCAAATCGCGAAATGATTGAGGCTCTTCTCTTCTTATCTTCAATATTTCTTCAAATACTGAGATTGCTAGATTGTACTTTTTTAATTGCTCTAAACGATGTGCCAAAACTCTTAAAGTCTGATGATTTTGCATTTCAAGTTCAGCCAGGTTTGACAATATTCTTAGTCCTTCTTTATTTCTTCCTTTCTCGAAAAAATAATCGGCTACATCAATATAAAATGATGGAGCATTACCATATTCATTTTTCAAAACAATATATACATTATACATATTATCAGGTAAAGCAGCTTTTATTTTAGTCAAATAAGGCGTTTGAGGATTCCATGCTGCCATTTTAATGCTACTTTTAACATCAGATTTATTTTTTCGCAAAATATTACTTGTATTCATATTTGCATTAGAATTTCCGTTTCCATTTCCACTAATTCCGTTAGTTTCTGTAATATTTTCCTGTACTGAAAAAAATTGAAGTCGTTCCTCATTTTGAACAATTTCTGATGACTCTGCATCTTCAATATACATCGTATCAGCGACAACAGGTGCAGTAAATCTTACATTTTTTTGTGTCTGTGCAATTGATTTCTCTTTAAGCCATATATACAGAATATTTGAATTTACTTTTACAATTTGTGATACATATTCATTTGCTTTACATGTTATAGTATTACTTCCTGCCGGCAATACGAGTGAAAATTTTCCCTCATTATCAGTTACTATTCCATTTCCGGTGTTACCAATTTCAATTGTAGCATTTGATATAGGATTATTATCCATTGCAGAATATAATGTGCCGGTTATAACTCCCCCTGTTACTCCAATATTATCGCCCTTTTGAGTTATCCATGCAGTATTTGCAATAGTTGCCGGATTATACTCTCTGTTCCACCATTCTTTCTTTTGATTAAAACCATTAACAACAATTTCAATTTGTTTTTTTTGCTTTTCAATTATTTCTTCCTTTGATCTATCAATGGTAGCAATGTAATCCTTCAGTAAATCTGTTGGTGGCTCAATTTTATATTTTATATAATCTTCAAGATTATCAAGAATAATAAGCGAGGTATTTCTTGTAACAATACTATACTTTTTTCCAACTTCTGAAATAGCAGCTTTATTTTTATCATAAAGAATATCAAGTTCGTTTATTTTTTTCACTGCCCACATTCTTTCTGCAATACCACTTGAAGGTTGAGTGTTATTTATATTTAAAGTAACAGGAACTGATTTTACAATTTCGTTTCCAAAACCAAAATTTAAAGTAACTGTTGCTGTTGTACTTTTTATTAGTCCCGAAATGGAAAAATCATCATTAACAGGTGTTAGTATTGAAGGATAAACTTCTTCAATTTCATTAGAATTAAATGTTGCAGAAATAAATTGAAAGGGTTGATTTAACATTGCACTCAATGCCTGTTCTGTATTATATTTAAGCAAATTAAGATATACTCCACCGGTTGAAGAAGCAATAAATTTTAAATATGAATGATCCGCCGACTGATTCTCATTTATAACAATTACAGGAACAGTTGAAGTTTTAATTTCTTTATCGCCAAAAGTTGAAATACCATCACTAATTAAAATAAATTCTTCACTATTATATTTTTTAAGATTTAAGCACCCTAATTGAGTCCCACCATCATAATTTAATTTAGTAATTACAGATTTTAGCTCATCCCAATTACCTGCAATAACCTGAAATTCCTTTTCAGATTGAATTTCGTTACTAAATGTTACAAACTTAATTTTAGTATTACCAATTTTCTTAAAATATCCATCCAAAACCTCAAATATTCTATCATATTTAATATATTTATTTGAAGAAGAAGCATCCCAAAAAAGGCAAATATCAATTGGTAATTTTTTGTCTCTTTTAATAATTTCAGGCTTAATACTAGCATAAAAATATTTCTGATTTATTGATTTCATTCCTGATTCAGCAAACGTTATTAATGAACCTGATTCACCGGGAACAGTAAATGCAATTGGACCTGATGCTATAAAATTTTCTTTTATAACACTTGCCTTATATGAATCGTTCCATTTCTGAAATGAAAAATTCTCTAATTCATTTTTCTCAATAACGGGTGCTATAGATTGTTTTAGTACCTCAATATTTACTAAAAACTTTCCTATTGGTTTATTAAACCCTAATGGAAGTAAATATAAATAGCCACCATTTACAGGTTTTAATTCCTGTTCGTAAGATATTAATATACGTTTTGTTCCATTTGCAGGTATCGGATATACACGTGCTTTATAATTATTACCCTTTGTTTTCTCAAGTAATCCTGGATCTACTTTTTGGCGAATAACATCTTCAAAAACATATTGCCCTTTTTCTTTTTCGACAGGAACAGCTTCACGCAAAACACCATTAATATCCATAGCAAACCTTGTTACAGTCTGACCTTCACCTAAAGGAAAATTAAGCTCACCTTCAAGTACTCTGTTGTTTGGATTTGCAAATGTAATTTCGAAAGTTGTTACTGCAATATTACCTATTACCTTAACATCTATTCCTAAATCCTGAATATTTACAGGTGAATTATCCTTAACAAATAATAATGTTTCAGAAAAACCACTTGCAGTCACATCATCTTTTGTTACCTGTGCGTTTATACACTGTGTTAAAAGCAGGACTGACAAAATAAGACAAAATGCTTTATTCATAAAATATTCTTTAATTAATAAATATATAACTAATTTATTCATATTAATTTTTATTAACGACTTTTTTAGAAATAAATTACTCTAAATTATTCAAAATATAAAGTTTTGAGTTTGATTGTTCCAAACTAATTAACTGTCACTTTTTAAATTTTATTTATGTCTTGCAACACCAAGTGTGATTTTTAATATCTCTTATATGACATAATATAGAATTATTTTTCATAAAAAACATTATATTTGGTAAAAAGAAAATATGAATTCTGCCAGACATATACTTATTTTAACGCTTATTATTTTAAGTGTTAATAATGTGTTTGGACAATCAAGTATTAAAACATCCCGACAAGACCACATACTTGATTCTTTAAATATTCTTTATAAAAATGCCAGCCAGGATTCAATAAGAATCTCTTTATTAAATGAAGAAATTGGATATTATTTTGAAAGAAAAAATCCTGATTCTGCGATTTTTTATTATCAAAAAGCCATTAAACTTGCAAATAAAAATATTTTAGAATTAAGTAAAAATAA
This sequence comes from Bacteroidia bacterium, assembly GCA_016218155.1. Lineage (NCBI taxonomy): Bacteria > Pseudomonadati > Bacteroidota > Bacteroidia > Bacteroidia bacterium. The sequence continues at coordinate 8,709 of JACREQ010000069.1, read as the reverse complement.
AACTTCTCTTAAAATCAGGTACCTAAAACTAAAAGCAAATTCACTCAGATATATAGGTATAATTTATTATGAACAAGGAGCTTTTGATAAAGCAATACAATTTGTTTTAAAATCACTGAAAATTTATGATGAGCTTATTACTTTTAACGATAGTGAGCAGCATATTATTGATTGTAAGAACGGAATGACTCAATGTTACGTTCCTTTGGGAAATATTCAGTATGATCAGGGAAACTTCGGTAACGCATTAAATTATTTCTTAAAGGCTTTAAAAATTCATGAAGAACTCGATAATACACAACAAATTTCGGGATGCTATGTAAATATCGGGAATGTATATTTTGATCAAGGGCTAAACGATAAAGCAACAGATTGCTATTTTAAATCATTAAAAATTGCCGAAAAACTCGGAGATAAAAAAGCTATGTCAAAATGTTATAATAATATTGGAAATATTCTTTTACTTCAGGGTGAATACAATCTGGTTCTTAATTATTATATAAAATCATTAAAAATAAAAGAAGAATTTGAAGACAAATATGGAATTGCAATGGTAAATGCTAATATAGCCCAGCTACATGTATTCATAGCAGATTCAATTTATAACAATAAAGAAAACAAAAGAAATGAACATCTGGTTTCGGCTGTAAGATACGGTTTAAAAGCAATTGAAATAGCACATGAAATTAATGCCATACCTCTTGAAAACCCTACTGCTTTTACACTTATGTCGGCATATAAAAAGCTAAATAATTTTGAAAAAAGTCTTGAGTATGCAGAAATATATATTGCCACAAAAGACAGCATGTTTAAAGAGGAAAAAACAAAATCTGTAGCCGATGCAGAAAAAAGATTTGAGAGTGAGAAAAAGCAGTTAATAATTGATAAACTTAATAAGGAACAAGAATTAAATCTATCGGAGTTATTTATTCAAAAGGAACATGGCGAAAAACAAAGAATAACAATTTTATTTATAATCGGAGGATTATTGCTAGTTGTTATTTTTGCAATATTTATTGTTCATAGATTACGTATATCCCGCAAACAAAAATTAATTATTGAAAATCAGAAATTGGTTGTTGACGAAAAAAATGTAATTCTAAATCAACAAATTGAAGAAATTATTACCCAACGCGATGAAATTGAAGCACAGCGAGACTTAGTATCATTACAGAAAAAACAAATTGAAAATATTTACAGTGAATTAACTGATAGTATTCATTACGCTGAAAAGATTCAAAAAGCTGTATTGCCTTCACCTGATTTTATGGGTAATCTACTAAAGGATTATTTTATTCTTTTTAAGCCTAAGGACATAGTTAGCGGTGACTTTTATTATGTTGCAAAACGCAATAATATAATAATTGCAGCAGTAGCAGACTGCACAGGACATGGTGTACCCGGAGCATTTATGAGCATGCTTGGAGTTTCATTTTTAAATGAAATCATTGCAAAAGAAAATATGAAACAGGCTGACCATGTATTAAATGAGTTAAGAAATCACGTTGTAAATTCGCTCCAGCAAAAAGGTATAATTGGTGAACAAAAAGACGGAATGGACATCTCTATTATTGCTTATGATACAATTACACATACATTACAATATTCAGGTGCAAATAGTCCTTTATACATTATTTCCAGTAAAACAAATGAGCTTAAAGAAATAAAACCAGACAAAATGCCTGTTTCTATTTATATTAACATGAAATCTTTCACAAATCACATTATAAAACTTGAACAGGGTGATACAATATATCTAGCATCAGACGGATATAGTGATCAGTTTGGCGGAGAATCAGGAAAGAAATTTTACTCTAAACAACTTAAGCAATTATTACAAACTAACTGTAATAAACCCCTAAAAGAACAAGGAGAACTGCTGGATAAAGCTATTGAAAACTGGAGAAATGCTAAAAACACAACCTATCAACAAACAGATGATATTACTGTTATGGGAATAAAATTTTAAGTTTAATTAAATTACGTATTATTTACATTTATTAAGCATTTACCAAACCCTAAAATCCATACTTAAATTTTCTAGACGTGCATTTGGAACCTGCATACCATTTGATAATTCTGTAACTTTCATTCGAATGTAATCCTGTAACTCGGAAATTACTATTTTTTTATCGCGATTTAAATCAGCAGCATTATCTTTTATGCCTTTAATTAAACAATATGTAAATAATCCATTACTCCAGTCCTTTCCTTCAAATGCAAACTCTGCTGCACCTGCTGATGAAACAATGGTAGATCCAGTACCTTTACGAATATCAGCAAAAACATCCTTCATCATTTCACTGGTATTATACATACCAAATGCTTTTTTATTCCTAACTCCTGCCCCTGCGTTTCTGAACTTCACATTTCCTGTTTCAACAACAGTTTGAGAAGTTAATTCAAGATCTTCTTTATCTGCTTCACCGGAATGACAGGTATCCATAAAAAGTATTTTTTTCATTGCAGGTATACCATCTAGCAAATTCTCGATTTCAGCATATTCAATTCCTTTTAACGAAGGATTATTAAAATCAATATCACTTGTTCCAAAATAGTAATTAAACTGCTCGTCGAGCATACCATGACCTGCAATAAACACTATTACCACATCATTTGGCTTTGACTGTTTTAAAAAATCTTTCAACTTCTCTATATTATCTTTTGTTACCTCAGAATCTGTTAAAGTTTTACATATTACACTTCCATAATTCATTTTTGATTCTGAAAACAATTTAGCAACATCTTTTGCATCTTTTGCTGCATAATTTAAATCAAATCGTTTGTCTGTATACTTTGATACTCCAATAGAAACAATATACAAATTTGGTTTCTCGTTAGATTCGGCTCTTATTATTTCAATAGTTTTCTTTAGTGATTCAGCTCCTTTTTCGTTTAAACCTGAAACCTGAATTTTATTTTTACCAGGAATTAGAGGAATTTCAACAGTTGAATTAAACTGACCGGTATTTTTATCTTTTAATTCTATACCACTTGTACCAAATACCGGAATATCATTATTGAAAATATTTATTCTGTTAAGATTATACTTTGTATCATTAACTGAGAGATTAACTTTAATAATTGAAGAATTAGTTCCGTTCTCTTCGCTAACATTAGTAATTGTAACAGTTGGCACATGAAATTCATCACTCAGCATTTCATCATTAAAATTAAGCTTTTTAATTCTTTTATTGTATGCTATTTCATATGCCCGTAATAACTCAGGATCAGAGTTGCCAAGTACAGACAACACTTTGTCTGGTCGGTTAAATCTGACATCAAATTGCTCGGGAGGATAAAACTCTTTGCCATACTTGAAGCCAATAGCAGTAAGTGCTGACTTAGGAGCCATATAATAATTTTCGGCAGTTAATTTTATCAGTTTATTTTTATCAATTGGAATTAAGGTTAATAAAAGGGCATGAGATTTTAAATCCCATATTTTAATAGTAGCATCCAGACTGGATGTAACAACAAGGTTTTTATTTTTAATCGTCTTAAATCCTGTAATTTTATCTGCATGTCCGTTTAATTTGTTATAAAAATCAATTTTACTTTCTATTGAAGCAGCCGAATCATATAAACAAGTAGAATTTTCAGCATATTTAATTTTTCTTAGTTTTTCTATTTTTTCTTTTTTTAGGTTATTTCCATTAAAAGAAATATTAAATTCAATAGAATGATATTTTCTTGCATTTCCGAAAGCATATCTTCCTCCAACTATTTCAAAATGATTTTCAGTCTTTATATTAAATTTATTAAAATAAGTTCTTTCAGGAATATAAACACCAATGGCTTCAAGTATATTAAATGCAAACAGGTTCAATTTAAACAGTCTCTTAAAAGCAGTTTTCTGAATAACAGACATCTGATTAATGTTAGATTTTATTATTCTGTTATCCTTACCTGAGCTAAATACTAATGAATCATTATTTAGAAATGAAATTACATATACTTCCTGATTGTGAGGTTTCATAAATTTAATTCCTAAAAGTGCATCATTAAGATTAATACTTTTAATAAAACCAATCTCATCACCAATTACAAGCTTACTACCATCTTCCGAAACATCAAGGGAAGTAATTGGGAAAGCCCTTGAATAAAGTCTTTTTACAGGCTCTAATGTTAAACTATTCCAGATAATTATTGATCTGTCAGTGCTTGCCGAAGCAAAGAATTTACCATTTGGTGATATTGCTAAGCTATTTACTTCTGAATTATGTTCTTTTAATAACTTCTCGAGCTTTCCACTTTCCTTATTAATCACATAAATTTTACCATCAGTATTACCTGCCAATAAATAATTATTATCTGGGCATAATACCATTGAAGTAAAGTAATCATCAAAATACATCCCCGATCTGACAAATAATCGTTCTTTGCTTGTAATTGAGTATCCTGCTATTCGACTTCCCATCTGAATCAGGTACATTCTGTCACCGGCTTCAGATATTACTGCTCTGGATATAGTAGATCTGGTCATAAATGAGCCTGAATAATATTTTCTTGCCTGATAATTACTTATTTTTTTCTGTTTGGTAGTCTGACTAATTTTCTGATCCATTCTGGCCGAAATAATTTCATATCTTTTTTGCCTTTCTTCCAGAATTTCGGGTTTAACAATACAAAACGACTCTCTTTTCAGCACACTGTTATCTATACTATACAACTCGCCAAAATTACCTAAAGCAAAATATTGCTTGTTTTTAGAAAGAAAAAGATTTACTATATAATTTTCACTAAGTTTTGTTAATTTTTTACTTTTAAGATTATATGAATACAGTTGATTAGTAATAACAAAAATTGAATCAGGTGATTCAGAAGGACAAATAACACTAATAGGATTTATTATTTCAGTTTGCAAAACTATTTCAGATGTAATTAAATCAAATCCAAATATTTTTCCATCTGTTGTACCAACAATAAGTAAATTATCATCAGCATTAAAACACATATTTGAATAAGAATTATTTTTACCGGAAAAATAAAATTTTGCCATCTGGCAACCGGTTTCCATATCCCATAGAATAATATTATTCTGACCATCTGCACTGGCAAGTATTTTTCCATCATGTGAATAAGAAAGTCCTTTAATCATCGATGTATGACCTGTTTGAACGGACAATTCAGATTTCTGGCACCAACTGCTATTAAATAACAACAGCAATAAAAACAATAATATCCATTTACTATTTTCCATATTTCGAAACCATAAATGGCACATGACTCCAACCGTAATATTTACTGTTAGGATAATAAATTTTAACACCGCTACGATACTTGTCTAAGAAATAATTTGGTGAATCTATTACAAGTTTAACATCTAAATTATAATAATTTACTTTTCTGGAGAGCAGTTTGTCCAGTCCGTAAAAAATTGTTGATACTTGATAAATATCTCCCATATAAATAAGAAAACCACCGGTACGACAAGGCAACTGTGTTAGTGTAACAAAATCAACATTCTCATAATTATCAATAAGCCATATAAGGTTTATTTTTATGTTATTTGTTTTTGCTTTCTGAATAACGCTTTCCAAATCTGAAGAACTTGATCCGTCATCCTTATTCATAATTAGAATAACAATAGATTTATTTGCAGCATTTACTGTTATCAACCTATCCAACATTGAATTTAAAGCATCAAACAAACATGAGGTACCACCAATCTTATGAGTAAAATCGAGTAAATTTTTTGCTGTTGTTTTATCCCATGTAGTAATTGGCTCGTTGTTACAATATTCTATATTTCCTGAAAGACTTCCATTTCTTGCAAAACCAGACACCAATACTTGATTATCTCCATTAAGTTTTCTAAGATATCCGTTAATTGCTTCAAAACGTTCATTATATTTATCGTTTATATCAAATGATTCAGGAGAAGAACTCTGATCTAACATTACTGAAGTATAATAAGGTGTTGTAGGTACATCATTAGAATAGCTAACACTGTTCAGATAAAATCTTACCCAACCATTATTAAACTCATAATCTGTAAATTTAAATGAAGTATCAGGTATGCCGGTATATTCCTCAATATCTGCTTCGGTTTTATTATTACCTCTAAGAACAGCAATTTTAAGTTTAAAATCTATTTCCCTTAATTGATAATTAGTATTCTCTGCAGAATATAAAACCGGAACATCATACCTGTATGGTAAAATATCAGTTGGCTCTGTTTTATTACATGAAGAAACTGATATAATCAGAAAAACCATAACAATATTTACAATTTTCCTAGCCATACTATTCAATATATAAATAATGTTTTTTAATTTTAGAAAACTTAGTATATACTGACATATTTAAAGTAAAATAACCTAAATTATTTGCCGGATCATTAATTTTATTAATCTTATTAATATAACGTAAACTAATTGAAAACATTGATGATTTGAATCCTATTCCAACTAATATGTTAAAATAATCATGAGTCATCCCAAATTCATTAATCATTTCATTTTTATCTTTCAAATAAGTTAATGAACCTCCCTTTCTTGATTCATATGAAACAGTTTCAGACATAAGAGCTTTATTCAGAATCATAAATGGCAAACCGGCTTCTGCATATAATTTAAACATTCTGCGTGAGGAAAACACATTACTTACTATTGGTGTTATACAATAACCACCATATGAGATTTTTGAATAATAATTTTCAAAATTATTTCCTGCTACAGGATATGAAAGCTTAGTAACTAAACCATCATTCATTACAAAATACCCAAGCTCAAGTGTAAATGTAGATCTCCCGTAATCTAAATTTGTTAAAAAATTAAATTGGTAAGCTCCTGCTGTTGAAAACTGAGTTTTATTTACATAATATGCTTTATAAGAATGATCTGCAAAAACAATATTTTCTTTAAAATGTGTAGTATAAAAACCCAGAAAATTAAAGCCAAATCCAAAATTTAATCGCTGTGAGTTAGCAGATAATTGAAAAAGTATAACAAAAATCAATAATGAAAAAATAATTTTCTTAATCATTTCTGCTATTTTTTTGTATTAAAAAATTTATGACCAAATTTAAACTAAAATATACATATGTCAATAAAAATTTACAAACAATTAAATTTTATGTTTTTAAAGATATTAGATGTTATTACCCTGATTAAATTAATTTTCTATATTTGGAAAAATATAAACTATAACAATGAAAAATCTAATAATTGTATTATCAATGCTTGCAATGGCTTTATATGGTTGCAACAGCGAAGTTAAAACTGTTGAGATGATTGGTGGGATAAGAATAAATTTAGAAGTTGATAATATAGATTTATTAAAGAAAATGTGCGTTAATCCGGAAGATTCAATATTTAATCTTTGCCTACAAAAAACAAGTAGTGGTCAATATAATAGTTTAGATGAATTTCTTGATGTATTTAATAAAACAATTCAAGAAACTGACCCTACAATTCAGTTAGCATCATATTTTGCATCAATTGAGTTGAAAGATAAAATATCATTTACTACAACAAATGAACAGGTTATAGCTGTATTAAAATCAGAGCTACAAAAGAGAATAGAGCAAACAGTGACTAATGTTACTAAGAGATTGGAAAAATTTTCTGATCAGACTGCTAATGTTAAACAACTTGAATATAATCTTATACTTGTTGAAGTTCCAGGGTTATTTCAAAAAGAAAGAATTTCCAATTTACTTCAATCTACCGGAAGCCTTGGTTTTTGGGAAACCTATGATAATTCTGAAGTTTATCAATATATCGATGCTGCAAATAAAAAAATATTTGAATTAGGTTTAGGTATTGAAAAACCAATAATTGAAGAAGAAAAAAATGATAATTCACTTTTAGATGAAATCAAATCAAGCAGTGATTCAGTAAATAAAAAGTTCAGTGCAGAAAACCCATTATTGTCTATTTTATTTCTTAATATTGATAACCAGCAAAAGTTAATCCCCGGTGCAGTTGTTGGCCTTGCCGACGCAAAAGATACAGCACAGGTTAATAAATATCTTGAATTAAGACAGATTAAATTATTATTTCCATCAAATATTCGTTTTATGTGGTCATTAAAACCTTATAACAACTCAACAGTATATCAGTTAATAGGTATTCGCGTTTCAAATCGTGACGGGCGTGCTCCATTAGACGGAAGTGTAATTACTAGTGCTAAAACAGAAATGGGTTATAGTGGCAGTCCAGAAGTTACAATGAAAATGAATTCAGAGGGAGCTAAAATATGGTCTAGATTAACCCGTGACAATGTTGGAAAACAAATTGCAATTGTACTCGACAATTATGTTTATTCTTTTCCAATTGTTAATCAGGAAATAAAAGGTGGAAACTCATCAATCTCAGGAAATTTCACTAAAGAAGAAGCTGATGATTTAGTTAGCATTCTAAATGCCGGTAGTAGTCCAGTAAAACTTAAGGTGATTGCAGTTGACATAAAAGAAGCTGTTAAGAAATAATAGTGTTTGATGGCTAAACTTAAGCTTGATCTTCACGAAATATACAATAAGAGTAAAGATATTGATAAATTTTTGCACGATATTATTCAGGAAGCAATAGATTGCAAAATAGAAACTGTTGAAATTATTCCCGGTAAAGGAAGTGGTCAGTTAAAAAAGAAAGTTATTCGTTTCTTACAACAACCCGAAATAAAAAAACTTTATCACCGATTAGAAAAAGACAGTAAAAACTTCGGGAGAATATTTGTGTATTTCAGATTTTGATTTTGCTA